>PBFR01000008.1 GCA_002718735.1 Halobacteriovoraceae bacterium
CTGGAGTAGGAGATAGGAGCGATCATCAGGATATCTAGAATATTCCTGCTCCGATTACATATAACTCTTACCGTTCTTGCGGTTGTTGACTGAGAACTGAAGAGCAGCGAGAGAAAGTATTCTTCTGGTTACTTCCATTCGTCGATATTAAATTTCGCTGGCCAAAGAGTTATTTCAACTTGGCAATAATCTTGGGTATTGCAGGACTTATATTCGCGGCAAAGGCCATATATGAAACTTAAAAAAATTGGGAAAAAGTTAATCCCCTTACTCACTGTAGCCTTCACAGTTCTAGTCCTATACTTTCTATATCAAGTCTTTTCCAAGATTGAATGGGAGAAGGTTGCACAATCGATGAAAGAGATTTCGATGGGCACTCTTGCCATAAGTTTAGTATTAGTTTTTCTCAATTACCTGATTCTTTCAAACTATGACTATATCGGCTTTAGATATTTCAAGATACCTAAGATTAACTATCTCAAGGCCAGTATTACGGCCATGATTAGCTATGCGTTCAACTTCAACCTTGGAGCATTAATTGGAGGCCTAGGGTTTCGAATTAGAATGTATTCTGGCTGGGGGGTTGCCAAAAAATCAACAACCTTGGTTGCCTTGTTGTCTGTTGGAACAACTTGGCTTGGCTTTGTTATGCTCGGTTCAATCTTGATTCTATTTGGAGAAAATTGGATGCCCGGGCCAGTGAGGGAGCAGGCCTCAACTTTAAAAGTTCTAGCAGCATGTGGTCTATCTGTGGTTGGTGTATATTTCTATTTATGCTTTAGGAGAAAAGTTATCACTATTAAGCAAAAGGCGACCTTAATGCCTCCCATCCGCTACGCATTTTTGCAATCTTTTCTAGCACTATGCCAGTGGAACATCGCTGCAAGCGTTGCTTATCTTTTCCTAATAGAGATGAATGTGGACATATCCTACGCTCATACCCTTTTTACTTTCTTAGCGGCAAGTCTTGGAGGAGTAATAGCTAGAATCCCTTCAGGCATGGGAGTTTTGGAAGCAATATTTTTAAAACTAAACCAAGGACTTCCAAGCTCTAGCGTTCTAGCTGCAATCATATGCTTTAGAATAACCTATTATATCATCCCGCTAGCCGCCGCCATTCCCTCGTACCTCATTCTTGAAATCTATCAGAAGAAGCTTCAAAACAAGTAAGATTTTCACAGTTTTTAAAAAATAGACCAATAAGTATTAAATTAGATTTAATATCGCAAAATGAATAAAGATTTACTTCGCTCATTAGTTGCAAAACTAAGCAGCGACCCATTACTTGCTAAGAGTATTTATATTCATATTATAGCTACGTTATCCACGGGTATCTTGATGTGGTCTTATGCTATATGTGCAGCCTTGACTATTTCATCACCAATCCCAGCAATAGTGGGAATTATATGTTCGGTAATACATTTGGCAAGTCCATTACTTTTCTCCTTAACAGACAACCTTGTGGGAGTTACGTTAATTATGCTTATACCGGGGGTGATTCATCAATCCTCCTTTGCTTTTTTCACTGGTGGATTTAAAAGCCATATATTGATTTGGTTTGGCATAATCCCCCTTCTCGCAGGAATAATTGAGGGAAGAAAAAGTACACTCGCAACTACGGCGTTAGTAACGACAATCGCTTTCGTTTTTCTTTTATTGGAATTGGCCGGCTTCAAATTTCCAGACTTGATATCACAAGAAGGTGAAATGTTCGCTCAGGCATTATTAGTATTTGGCTACATTGCAATTTCTTCCATTGTAGTATTTCAATATGTTGGTGTCACATCACGCCACTCAAAAAGTCTGGAGGATCAAAAGGACAAAACTGGCAGACTCCTGCAGATTTTATTACATGATATGAGTAATAGGATTCAACTAATTTCCTTAAATAACTCTGCCCTAAAAAGAAAAATAACTGCTGAGCCAGCTTTAAAAAATGTTAAGGAAATTGACAACTCACTAACTGGGCTTGGGGACATAATGGCCTCCGTCAGATCTATGCATCTAGTTGATATACAAAAGAAATCACTGCATTTAGGTCCTCACAACCTTAATGATGTTATTAAAAACAGCGTAAATACTTTTTCCGACCAACTACGTATTAATGATCAAGAGATTGTATTTAAAGAAATCGAAGCTGAGGTTCTTTGCGATCCGCTTGTTCTTCAAAACCAAGTTCTCAATAACTTATTGTCCAATGCTATAAAATTCTCACCTTCCAATTCCAAAATTCATATTTCCGAAGCAAGCACTCAGAGTCATGTAGTTATAACGATAAAGGACCAGGGAATCGGGATCCCAGCTCCAATCCTATCTAATCTCTTTAATTATAGCTATGACACAACAAGACTTGGCGCCAGGGATGAAAAAGGTTCAGGACTGGGGATGATAATAGCAAAATCAATGGTTGAAAGAATGAGAGGTGAACTAAAGGTAGAATCATCTACAGAAGTATCCAAGTCAGGAACAAGTTTCGCTATCAAATTAATAAAGGCCATGTAATTAAGACCTTAGTTTTGGACTCACTTTTTCATTAAGTTTTTCTTAATCCTTCCGAATATTAGAATATGAAGAAAAGTTTTACTTATAGCTTAGCAGCTAGTTGGATAGTACTAGTTTCGTTTTTTATCTCAAACCTACATGGCCTTCACATGGCCAGCTTCGATGTTGACAATAAATCAGTTTCTCAAAGCATTGCTTATTTTTCTAAAGAGAATTCTAAGGCAACCAATATAATCCATTTTTTAACTCCCTCCTGTTCTTGTTCCAAAGTTATTAAAGAGGATTTACTGCAAAGAAAACCTCTGAACTCACAAACTATTCAGGAAAAAGTTGTGCTTATTGATGACTTTGATCGCCACTTTTCTAAAGAGCTTAATTCTAGAGGTTATGAGGTCTTAAATATTGATTACAAAACTCTTTCCAAAGAAATTCCTGATGCAATAAATGCTGTACCTATGCTTGCAATACACGATAAAGATCGTCGTCTCCAATATGCGGGTGGCTATAGTGAAAGCACAATCACACCCTTAACAAAGATAGACTTAAAAAAACTTATAAGTATTTCGAGATCCAAAGATAAAAGAAAATACAAAGTTAAAGGATGTGCAGTAAGTAAAAAGTATCAAGCACTACTTGATCCCCTGGGAGTTAAATATGTCAAAGCCAATTAGAACAATTCAAAGATACCAAAGGGAAGTTGAGAAGTTAGGTCTATACGCTCTTTTAGGACATATTCCAGTCTTCTATGCGATGGCCAGCTACTTTGAGACCCAAATATGGATTGCGACTCTTATACCTATTGTTTTAGTAGCTTTACAATATTTATTTAGTAAAGTTAGCCAATCCAGAACTTTGCCCAACTTAATGCTAGGATTCACAGTAATTGCATTTTCAGGTTTAATGATTCACTTGGGCAAAGGGATGATTGAATGGCACTTTCATATTTTTGTTAGCATTGGCGTTTTAAGCCTCATTGCATCTCCTCTAACGATATTGGCCGCTGCAGCGACAGCCGCTGTTCACCACACGTTATTTTATTTCTACTTGCCTGAGAGCGTGTTTAACTATGAAGCATCTTTAGGCATAGTCGCAATCCATGCGGGATTTGTAGTTGTAGAAGCGGGAGCTTGTCTTTTTGTATCAAAAAAATTTAAAGAGTCATTAAACCTTCAATATAAATTAAGCGGAGAAGTAATCCCTCTCGCCAATTTTTTGGAGAAAAACTCACAAGAAAATATTTCTGTAGTCACCTTGCTCAATGAACTAGGTCAGGAAAACTCTAGATCAGTTACGGCCCTTTCAGAAGCCTCTACAGAAATCACCGAGATGATCAGAAAGACATCAGACTTTTGTGCTCAAACNAGAAGACTATCTCANAATGCCTTAGANTCTATAGGCCAAGGCTCTGAAATTGTGCAAGATATAAGCGGCTCTTCAGAGAATCTTTCAAAGCTTGAAAAAGATATTTCACAATTAAAAGATCATACAGAGAGTGAACTAAATAAAGTTGTTTCCGCCGTGAAGGAAGTTTTGGATAGAACTAATATTATCAATGACATTGTTTTCCAAACAAAACTATTGAGTTTTAATGCCTCCGTTGAAGCTGCAAGGGCCGGAGAGCACGGAAAAGGTTTTGCTGTCGTGGCCGAAGAGGTTGGAACTCTTGCACAAACTTCAGGTGATGCGGCCAGGGAGATCTCCGATCTTGCAGGTGAGAGCAATGAGATACTTAGTCAGTCGGTAGGTAAAATAAAAGCAGACTTTGAAAAAACTCAAAAGAACTGTGAGGAAGTATCCTCATCCCTAGGGCACAGTGAATCCAAACTTAACCAAAACTTTTCCTTAATTACAAAGCACATGGAGTCCTTAAATTCTTGTGTAAAAGAAATACAAGAGGCAGCGTCTCAGCAAGAAGTTGGAATCAGGGAGATGAATGATGAAATACAAAATATTTTTCAGCGTGGTGGTGAGATAAAGTCATCCACAGAGAAGGTTAATAATACAGCTAGTGNTCTCAATGATANGGCCGGAAGTCTGAAGTTTATCTTCAGTGCAGAGCATAAACCTAAAGAAAAAGATAAAAAGGCAGCTTAGTTGCAAAAAAAAAGCCCTCGTTAAGAGGGCTTTTTAAGTTGCTGAAATTTTGGGACTTTCAGCAAATATCTTTAATGAATGGTCGGGGTGAGAGGATTTGAACCTCCGACCTCCTGCTCCCAAAGCAGTTACGCTACCAGGCTGCGCTACACCCCGACAAATCAGATATGGACAATAGTTTTAATGTATTAAAACTATTTTGGCAATGAAGTTTTTTTAGTTTTGAAAGAATTTTACTGCCTCGCGACAAGCTCTTGCTCTATGACTATTCTTCATCTTCCATTCGGAAACCTCGGCCAAGTGCTTTCCATCAAGGCCATCAGGCACAAAAATCGGGTCATATCCAAAACCCTTATCACCCTTTAGCTCATGTCCAATTTCACCATTAACCCTACCCTCAAAAAAGTAAACTTCTGACTCAGAGAGGTAAAAGCATAGATTGCACACAAAATATGCGGCCCTATCCTCCCCTTTTAACTCCTTCATAAGCTCAATAAGCTTTAGGTTTTTGTCTCGATAATCAGGAAGCTCAGGAGCAAACCTTGCTGATTGAACGCCCAAAAGATTAGGCAAAGCTTTAACAACAAGCCCAGAGTCATCTGCTAGGGATGGTGCCTTGTAAAAGTCATGATAGGCCTTGGCCTTCTTAAAAGCATTGCCCTCAAAAGTATCGGCGTCCTCAATAACATTTAATTTTTCTGAGGCCGCTTTTATTTTTGCAACACCACCTAATAGCTCATTTAGTTCTTCAGCTTTATGAGCATTACTTGAACCTAAGATGAACTCAGTCATTTTCTAAAACCTGTTTCTGGGCCTTGAATATAGTTTTCATAGCGTCTTTAGCACATTCCAAAATAGCGTCAAGCTGTTCTCTTGTGAATGGCTCGCCTTCTGCAGTCCCCTGCACCTCAACAAATTTATCCGATTCAGTCATCACAATATTTACATCAGCTTCGCATGAACTATCTTCCTCATAGTTTAAGTCAGCTATGATCTTGCCATCTTTGTCAATTCCAACACTCAGTGCCGCCAATTGCTCTTTGATGGGAGACTCTTTAATAAGCCCAGCTTTCAACAACTTTTCCACGGCCATCGCAAGAGCAACATAAGCACCAGATATAGACGTTGTCCTTGTGCCTCCGTCTGCAACTAAAACATCGCAATCTATTATAATTTGCCTCTCGCCTAGTTTTTTAAAATCAACCACGGCCCTAAGAGCTCTACCTATAAGTCTTTGAATTTCCTGGGTTCTTCCTGATGGACCTTTTCTCTCCCTTCTTATCCTGTCATGGGTTGATCCTGGAAGCATATTATATTCTCCGGTAACCCAACCAGTGCCTGTGCCTCTCATCCATGGGGGAACATTCTCCTCAACAGTGGCGGTAATATGAACTTTAGTGTTTCCAAACTCCGCCATAACACTGCCCTGAGCATATGGGTTAATGTTTTTTGTAAACTTGATCTCTCTTGGCTCGCTTCTTTTAATTAAAGACATTAATGGCTCCTTTATGAAGTTCATTTATAACGTTTTTTTTAGTAGTCTTCAACAATGATACATGTACATAAAACTGAGTGTGAATCGACCCAAGATCTTGCCGTAAAGCTCTCCAAAGAATATGAGCAAGACGACATCCTGGTCTCTTGTGAAATGCAGCTCTCTGGTGAAGGACAAAGAGGAAAAGAGTGGTTCTCTGCTGATCAATCTCTTGCAGTCTCCTTCTCTACTTGGGCCTCAGACATTTTTGCCCTAAGCTCCCTTGAGATGGCAGTACTAACAAGGCAGTTCATCGAAGAGACTTTTAATGTTCAAACTAAACTCAAATGGCCAAACGATATATTTACCAAAGATAGAAAGAAGTGTGCCGGGATTTTAATTCAAAGCTCAAATGATAAACTCATCGTTGGGATTGGAGTCAATCTCTTTCAGAAAGAAAGACCAAGCCACTTGAATCAACTAGGCTCGCTTTTTTCAGAACAACAAAACATCGATAACGAGAAAATTTCTAGAAAATTAAGAGACTATATCACCAACAACCGAATGCCATCCAACATAATTGCACAGCAATGGGAGCGACACTGCCTACATCTCAATCAGGAAGTGAAAGTCGTTGAAACCGATTGTTCCTATAGGGGCACTTTCAAAGGCGTTGGTGAACAGGGACAAGCGTTAGTTGAGCTCGACGGAAAGACCGTCGAACTATTCAGTGCAAGTTTGATTATTGATCCATTATAGAGTCTGATATTTTTTGAATTTCTTTCTTAATTAGATTCTCGGCAAGATCAGGGATGACTTCCCAAGCAATTTTCTCAACCTGCTGCTCGCAATATTTTTGAATATACTTTTCCACAAGTGGAGAAAGCTTTTCTGAAAGCTCTTTTTCAAGTTCATCCTTGATATCCTGGGACATTTTCTCAACATCGATTGGCTCAAAGCTTTGCTCCATAACATCAGCAGGAAAATCTGTAGGAGTGTCATTCTCAGTCACTTCTTCAAGAGAATGAGGTCTGACTAGAGGCAAATCCTCTGAATCATCTAAACTATCATCGGACTCCTCAACAACATCGGCCGCCCAAAGATCATCTTCCTCATCGAGTTCATCTTCAATAAGAGTTTTGATATTCTTAACATCCTCATCAGTTTCTGTTCCACCTTCGAGGACATCCATCTCTTGGTCGCTATCATGTGCTAGTTCATCAAGAGGTATAAGTTTAGAGCTAGTTGGCTGCTGCTGAGTGCTTATTTCAGCAGGATATTCCAAATCACTTGAGCTAGGCAGGTGTATTTCTTCGGAGGCAGGCATATCCAGCTCATTGGAGCTTTCCTCAACTCTATCAGGTATAGAGTCCTCTTCAACGACTTCATCAATGTTTTCAGCGCCTATAACGGAAGGGATTTCAAAATCCTCAGAGGTTTCATCAGAACCAATCACTGATGGAACTTCCATTCCCCAACTTTCAATTTCGTTCTCAAGAGGGTTAGAAGCTTCAACGTCTTTGCTTTCCTCTGCAGGTTCTTCATATGAAGGCTGGTTAACAACCCACTCGTCTTCCTCTGGAGAGGATATTGGCCCAGGGAAACTGCTTGTTTCGCTCTGTGTAGCACTAGCCTCAGATCCAGGAAGTCCGCTTTCGTAGTCGGATGCCATCGACCTGCATAAATTTATAAATTTTGTTCCATCAAATGGCTTAACGATATGATAGTTGCAGCCACAATCGGCCAATAAAGCTTCATCTATTGTATCAAAGGTTCCAAATAGCATTAGTACTTGGATTTGTGAATCTACGGCCTTTATCTCCCTGCAAAGGTCATATCCAGTTTTATTTTCTGATAGATTAAAGTCTAACAGAACCATCGCTGGACGAAGGCTATTCACTGTATCTTTTAGAATGTTTGCTTGTGAGCAGTCATGAAGCTCAAAAGGTTCGTTTGCCAAAGTGATTTTTATCACTTTTTGTATGGTCAAACTATCGTCTGCGATAAGTATCTTTTGTTCCATCAATTAATCCCTCAATTGAAATAGAGTGTTTTACAATATGGTACGCATCAATAGGCGCAATGTCTATTTTTAGATACTTAGCCTAAAATTCCAAAATCATGCATGATTGGTTATCAAGATTGCCTTTTTGATTGGATATTGAAAACATTCTCTCAATCTTGGCTTTACCATCTATTTCAGGATTAGTAACCACATCCTTTAGCTCATCCTCCGAAAGCCTTGAATAAACACCATCTGATAGGGCCACAATTTTATCCCCCGAGAATAATCGAATCTCCCTTACCTGATAATCCAGCTCAGGAAATAAACCAAATCCGCTCAAAGGAGTCGTCTTAAGATGGTTTTGATAGCTATTATTAGTGAGAAATTGAAAGCTGTCCTCAATAAAAACTTTTTCCAGCCTTCCCTTGCGGTATAAATAACAAGCACAATTCCCCACAGAAACGATTGATAAGACACTTTCAGATTTGGCCATAAAAATTCCTGAAGCACCGGCCCTGGTGGAAAATTCTTTTTTCAAATTGTCTTTATATAACTGATCATGTGCGTGCAATAAAGAGTTAACAATTGCATTTCCTTCCAACAGATATTTAGGACTATAAAAAAATGGCATCGTAGCATCGGGATCTGCACAAAACTTTGTATAGAATGACTTTATATTTTGCTTTAAATTCGTTACGCAGACATCTCCAACCCCTGAACCACCAAAGCCATCAAGTAGAAGGAATACTTCATTGATCAAGTCAAAGTCGTAAGCATCTTCATTAACTTGAAGAAAAGGGCCAGGACTTGATTCGGCGGAAAAGGTTTTAAGATTCACATCTACTCCAAATAATTTTTTAGGCGCTCGGTTGCCTTGTTGTAATATTCACTATTCACCGGAGAGATTTGCTGAACTTCTTCAAATTTCTCCCTCGCTTCTTCAAACAAACTCAAGCTTTCAGAAATTAGAGCTTCCCGATACACTTTCATTGATCTTGTTCTTAAGGAGTCAAAAATTTTCTCTCTTTCCGTTAATGCTTCTTCATTTGAAGGATCATATTTTAAAACTTCCCCATAAGTTTCGTACGCTCTTTTTAAATCCTGACCTTCTCTATAACTTCTAGCCCTACCAAGCAAAGGGTTTATCTGTGCCGAAAGATTAACCTTGGCCTGCTTCAACATATCAGTCGCCTCTTTCATTAGATCTTCATCAATGTTTGGCTTTTGTGTAAATTTTGAAAGTCGATCAACTGCCTTATACCACTCTTCTTTTAGAAATAACGTTTTCCCAGGGCTCAGAGCATCTACCATTGCTTTTCTAAGTGCCTTTTTTCTTTGCTCTTCTTCCTTTTTACGCTTCTCGTTTGCTTGATAGGCCTCAATTTCAAGTTTCAATTGAGGAACATCTATATTTTCAGGATCAAGCTCTAGAATTTGACTAAATAAACTTTCCGCAACTTGAACTTCTCTATTTTTAACAGCTTCTTGAGTCTTTTCCAAAAGGGCCTTCACCTTAAGTTGCCGTTTTTTTCTCTCTTTCTCAGCTTGCTCTTCGGCCTTTAACCTAAGAAGCTCCTCATGGCCCTGTTGGACAAGTTTTCGCAAAGTTTCAGTGTCTTTATAGGTTGGGTCGATAGAGCGGATAATTTCCAGGTACTCTTTTGCTTCGTAGTATTCACCACCCTCATATTTTGCCAACGCCAAGGCATAGTTTTCTTCAAGTTTTGCAATAACTTCAGGTGGTAGTTCCTTTTTTTGTTCAGCTTTCTTTTCTTCAACCTTCGTTTCTTTTCCTTTATCCGCTTTAGCTTTAGAGGCGGGCTTCTTTCCGCTTTCCTCTTCACTTAAAAGAAGGATGACCAAAAGAAGTCCTACAACTATTGCTATTCGCCTTTTCTTAGGGTCTTTCCATATTCGCTTAAAAAGACTCTTTTCTTCGGATGGCTCAACGCTAAAGTCTCCACCTCCAGCGGTGTCCAATTCATTGTAATCCACTTCTTCTTCAACAACTTCTTCAACTTCTACCTCCTGGTTGTCATCCACCGGCATGAGCATGTCTTTTTCAGACTCAATTAAGTCTGAAGATATTTTGACTGTAAATATTGTAGATCCAATTTGAAAATTATCGTTGTTTCCAAGCTCAGATTTATTGATTCTCTCACCGTTAAAGATAGTACCATTTGAAGAATCAAGATCTTCAATAGTGCAGTTAACCAGTGTCTTCTTAATTAGGGCATGTCGACCAGACACCTCTGGGTCGTTGAGGACAATCTGACACTTTTCAGGGTCTCTACCAATATAAATTTCAGAGTCTTCAATTTGATATTTATCAAATGGAGCGTACTCACCATCGATAATTAAATAGTATTTGGCAAAGGACTGGTAAACCTGTGTTGAGTCCTCATCGTCTCCACCAAAGCCTGAGTCATCGGAAAAGCCATCATCATCACCGCCAAAGCCCAAATCTTCATTAAACTCATCTTCAGATTCATCACCGTTTGCCCCATCTGTGGAAAAAGAATTTTCTTCTTCAAAGCCACCTGCGAACTCGTCATCGCCAGCAGAATCCTCGTTCTCCTCAAACTCACCTTCGTCAGCTTCACTCCCGTCATCCGATGCTTCGATCTCCTCGTTAAACACCTCAGTTGCTTCCTCATTCTCTTCAGGCTCTGGAATATTATCTTCTAATATAGGTTCAGGCTCTAAGATTGGGCCTTCCATGATTGCAGTTGGCTCATCGATGAGAGGAGAATCTTGTATCCTCTCACCATTTGTAGGCAAATCACTCGCAAGTATCACATAGTCTAAGATTGAAACCTTATCGCCTTGCTTAATTGAAACTTCTTTTTGCTCCACCCCATTAATGTAAATTGAACCGAGGTCTGAAAGTTTTTTTATATTCAAGCAGTCATTGCTCCAAAAGAGCATTGCATGATGCCTAGAAATCTGTTGGTCTTCTAAAATAATATGACAGTCATCTGATCTGCCCACATATATCTCAGCTCCACTTTCCATTTCATACAGTGGAACTTCTAGTTCAGAGATTTTGCCGGAGTCTTTAAAGATTTCAAATTTCATTCTCCAACTTCCTCCGCACACTCGATTTGTCCTTCTTCATAGCCAAGTTTTTCCTCTAGTCGAGAAATACTCTCTTTTGCATTCACAAACCGATCATCTTCAGGATAACGATGAAGTAGTCTTAAGATTGCACAATATGATACGGCAGCGTTCTGGTACTTCAAAGACTCCTCATCTCTTTTAGCCTTAATGAACATCTCTTCTATAGAAGTATCTAAGGCCTCTTTAGTCTTTCTAAGATAAAATTGGGCCAGTCCATCATTAGGGCTCCAAGAAAGTGCATGTTCAAACTCAGCAATGGCCCTAAAATAATTACCTTCACGAAACTCTCTTAAACCTTTTTGGAAGTAAATATTGAGTTTTTCTTTGTTCTTTTTGTCTTCAGCCTTTTTACGTTTCAACGTATTGATAAAAGGATCTGAGACCTCATCAACTTTATAGTTGGCATTGGAACGTTTTGTTTCCTTTTCCTTGTCTGAAGGCGACTCCACGAATAACAGAATTATGGCAAGTACTGCCACACCCGCAAGTATTGGAGTGAGCTTGGACTTTTTTTCTTCAAATGTCTCCTCTTCAAAAGTCGCCTCCTCTTGTTTCTTCACTTTCTTTTTTTCAACAGTCTCGGCAACCTCAACTTTGTCAAATTTGTAGATTGTAGTTCCAATGATAACTTTGTCGTCTTGCCCCAGGGAGTGCTGTTTAATTTTCAAATCATTTACAACTACCCCATTTTGAGAACCCAAGTCTGTAATGACGTAGTCTTCACCGACCTTAACAATCTCGGCATGCTCCCTAGATGATTTTAGATCATGAACCTTTATGTGGGCATTCTCACCTCTTCCAAGAACTACACGATTTCCTGTAATAAAATAAGCAAGTCCTTTGTTTTTACCATTTAGGCAAATTAGACGATAGTGCTCTCCCTTTTGAGTAGGCTTTTCAAAGTGTTTAAGAATTTTAACTGCGCCACTCATCGGTTTATTCATCCTCCACAAAAGTTACATAAAATGCTTTCGCAAAATTGTCTTTACCAAGAAGGGAAGAAACATGGATTGTATAGTTTTTCCCAGTAAGCTCATACATTTCGCTTTGACTGGTACCTTCGTTATTTGCAGACTGATCGCATAAATCAATCACAGTCGCCGCAAAGCCTTGATCTCTGGCCGAATCTAATAAGCTTGTCCCTCCGGCAGAGCTTTCTCTCATACCAGTAAGATCCTCCCCCTCAGAATTTATATGCTCAATCAGTTTTTCCGAGTTCAAAACCATTACAGGTCCTTGAGCTCCCTGCATAAACTCGTACAGACTTCTCACATAAGGACCATCTTCTTCAATTTCAACAAAGTCCCCGCCATCCTCACTTTGAAGCTCTTTAAGTCTTTGCAAAATAGAATTGACCGTATTGTTAAGGGGTTGAATTTCATTAAATAGAATTGGCAATTGCAGTTCCTTGCGTTTTCCTCGTAGAACTTCTTCAATCTGAATTCTCATAAGCTCAAGTGGCCTAGTCGTCATATAATAAACAATTCCAAAAAATATCACACCAACGATACATGTAATCACAAGTGCCTCTAAATAAGATCCTGATTGGTTTGCCGCCTGTGCTGCCCAAGATCTAGGTTTGAACCTTATGGCAATAATACCAACTGGCTCTTCCCTCCCTGTATTTGTGTCATAGGCGAGGATGGCCTTGCCGATTCCAATTTCCCCATCCCCTACAACTTCATAAATTGTCTTACGCAAACTTGCGTCTCCTCCACCCAAGATTTGCTTCCATGCCTTTACTGAAAAAGCGTCTTCAACATAGGAATTTAACTTCCCCACAGGCCTTACAATTCGTCCCTCTAAGTCGAAAAGCTCATATGATTTAACATCTTCAGCGGAATTTTCTAGAAAATTGGTATTTAGTCTATTTAGGTCACCTCTACTTAACGCTGCACGATTAAAACGAGCAACTTCTTCAGCATACTGACCGCCCCTTGCCACAATTTCATTCTTTAGAAGTTCTTTTCCATCATGTAGAACCGGGCCTATTGTTAGACCGATATTCGTACATACAAAGACAAAAAGAATAATACCTAAAAGCACACTCCACTCATACTGCTCGTTAAAACTGTATATAACGGACATTACTTTGTGCTTAAAAAAGTGTTTAAGCTTCCCTATCGTGTCCTTAGGTGCAACATCCTTAAACTCAATTGCGTCTTCGCCGCTCTCATCGACCTTTGCAACTTTTTTAGTGATGATGATTTTCTTTTCCTTAACGTAAACAATCTGAAATATCACATTAGGAACAGCGATTTTATCTCCACTTTGAACAGTTTGATTTTTAACAAGCTTGCCATTTACAAATGTGCCGTTGGATGAACCTAAGTCCTGAACATAGCAGGTGTCCCCGTTTACATTGATGGACATGTGTCTCTTTGAAACGCCAGCAACTTTGATTGGGTGATCAACATCCATCCCTCTTCCGATGACATTCTCCCCCTCAGTCAATTCAATTTCGGTTCCTCGAAGCTGCCCTCCGACTGCAACGAGTTTATACACCTTGTGCCTCCAATAAATCTCCTATTTCAACCTCGTCACTCAAAGATCCAGCAGGCAATTCTACAACATGCCTTGCTTTTAAATAAATCCAACTAAAGCGCCATGGTTTAAAGTTTCTTATAATTTTAACGACTTTCCATTCCGAGTTTATGAATACAAGGTCAATTGAAAATCTCACAAAACAGTTATGAACAGAATTTGTATTTTCAATTAACATTGCATCAAATCCTTCCATCCTTTTTATAAACATGAGTCCTTTTAACCTAGAGAAAAAGGTATTTGCGACCTTCACTTTCGTTGCAATAACCATGTTCGTTTTCTTGTGTATAATTTTCATTTTCTCCATCACATCAACTGTAAAAAAATTGGTGCCATAATTACCAATCCAACTGCCGGCATAATCAAAAACATAACCGGGAATAAAATCTTCGTTGCCGCTGTTGCACCCTTTTTCTCTGCATCAGCACTTCTTTTTTGTCTAATCTCAGCAGCCAAGGTTTTTAAAATGGGTCCTACTGAAGCACCTACCGCATCAGCAGCAATTAGAGTAGCTGTAAAGGATGAGACTTGTAAGCAATCTGCTCTCCAAGAAAGTTGTCTAAGCCCCTCGGCCCGACTTGCTCCAATCCTTGTATCCTTTAGTAGAATCTCAAATTCTTCTGACATCGCAGATGGAGGAGCTTTCTCTAAAACCTTTTGAATTGCGGCCATAAAATCGAGTCCGGCCTCTACCGAGAGTGCAAGCATATCCACGATAAAGGGCATATTTTGAATTAACTCTTCTTTTCTTTTACTAATTTTTCCTGAAAGCCAGATGTCAGGATAAAAGAATCCAAATACACTGATCATAGGTACGAAAGACAAAGGCCAGCTTTCTTCAAGAAAGGCCCTTAGCCCAAGATAAACGATTGGAAAACCTATAATTAGGAACAATTTAAAGGCAAACATATCCTCAGGAGAAAGGGCCTTACTTAGTCCTGCCGAAGCGAGTTTTCTCTTATACTTGTCCCGAATCTTCTTCTTGCTCTTCATCCCACTCACCACAGGAGTGAAGTATCTTTTAAAGAAGGGTCTTGAGTACTTTAAAACAATATCATTTGGAACATCTTGTTTATCTTCTTTCTGAGCATCTTCAAGCTTTGACTGTGCCTTAAACCTGTCTTCATCTTGAAATACTGCTCTTGCAACAAGAAACACTGCAAGAAAGATTAGAAAGTTTCCAGCATAGTAAAGAGTATCTCGACCTTGAATCAAATCAGGCTGCTCTAGTTTTTTATAAAAAACACCTTTGGCCTCACTAGAGGCAAAAACACACTTTCCACTTTTCTGGTAAAGTCGAAAGTCATCGGAGCTCGTTTTATCAAACCCGGCCCTATCCATACTCCAAGTGTTAAAGCTTTTAGAAATACCAAAGTGTCCAGAAGGACTCATTGAACCTTGTCCTATGTATGTCGTTACATCAAGTGTGATTGAACACTCATCTTTAGATAGGAATGCAGATTGAACAACAAACTTACCCGGCAGGCCATTTTCGGAAATAAAGAAGTAAGTACTGCCTTTAATTTTTTGAGGATCTTTTGGAATTACGAATTTAATTTCGCCGGCATTGCCGAGCTTTTCTTTTGCACAGTTTAAATCAATAGTATCAAAGTCATTCGTGCATTGAGCAAAGGCATTCGATTCACTTAGAAAAAACGAAAGTGAAAACACCAAAAAATATATTAGGTTCTTGTGGCCCATTAACCGCTCCAAATATTTACTCCAACTATATAATATCAAATATTTGGGCAGACTTCAGGGCCACAGCTGTGGGGAAATTTTTACTCTATGCTTCTAAATTAATTTTACCCAAAAGTTTGTTTTGAGTTTCTGAGTTCAGTACTTTGGCAATTGAAGGTATATAAATAGGCTCATAGCTTTTAAAGTGGGCCTTTTTACAAGCTTTGACCCTTTCAATCTTCTCTTCGATCACTTTTAGCTTCAACCGACCGTTTCTTACAGCATCTTTAACTGCTTTAAAAGCCAGACGAGTTTGATCCATTGAACGATAAAGTAGGATGTCTGCCCCAGCTTCCAAAGCTTTGATTGCAGCCTCTTCAACGCTGAAATGCTTTGTAATTGCATGCATTTCCATATCATCAGTGATCATTAATTTTTTGTATTTCAACTTTTCACGGCAAAAGTCATATGCTTTTTTGCTCAACGTACATGGAAGATCTGGATCGATCGCATCAACAATTAGGTGGGCCATCATCATAAATTCCACACGAGATTTTGCGGCCTTCATGAAAGGTTTTAACTCAACTTTTTCAAGTTGATCCATATTGGCTTTTACATAAGGCAGATCAAAATGGGAGTCTTTTGTGGTATTCCCATGTCCAGGGAAGTGCTTTGCACATGCGATTACGTTGCCCGCATGAAGACCTCTAATTGCAGCACTCACATGTCGCTCCACCAGGTCTGCATTATCACCAAATGCTCTATCTCCTATTACAGTGTTTTTTGGATTCGTCCAGATATCGCAAGTGGGAGAATAATCTAGGTTTATGCCGCAAGCAGCCAACTCTGTGGCCATTGCCTGATGCAATTCAAAAGTAAGTTTAGGTGAATCGTTCTTTCCTAAGGTAAGCATTGAAGGCAGCTGTATAAAGCTATCTTTGAAGCGCTTTACCCTTCCACCTTCTTGATCCACTGAAACAAAGAGTGGGTATTCATCCCTTCTAGTCTGTATACTATTAACCAACTCGGCCAATTGAGCTGGATCTTGGTAGTTTCTTGAAAAAAGAATCACACCACCAATATTATTAGTTTCGAGAAAACTCCCTTCCTCTTCCGACAGAGTAATGGAATCAAAACCTGTAATAAATAGCTGTCCAAGTTCATTTATATTCAACGTTGTTCCTCACTTTTTTGCATAGAAATGCCTTGAAGTACCCAATACATATTTACAAAGTTTTCTTCTGAATCAAACTCATATAAAACTAACTGTTGACCAATCAAAAGTCCAAATCTTGCAAGTCTATCTTCATGACCGTCAAAGGCCCAGACACTTTTCTCAAAGCCGTCAGTTGATAGGTTATCATAAATTTCATTGTGATAGGGAAAGTTGTCCCAAATAACTTGTATTTGAATAGGTCTTTGTCTTTCATTTAAAAGTCCATACCTTTTAGCACATTCAGGAATCTGAGAAAAAAAACAAAAGATTTGTCCCTTAGGAAACTTTAACTTGGTCTGACCATTCCACTTGTCGTCTGGACTCTCCATACTTACATTAAAGCTCTTATCTTTTAGATTAATTTTTAACTGGGAAAAATATTTCTGGCCTTCAAACCAAATAGTGTGCTGAGAGATCTCAGGCCTCAACCCCGGAACTTTCCCACTGTTGGATTTCACAGTCCCAAGTTTTGAGACAGTAATTGTCTTCTCAACCGGCCTATTCAATTCATTGGGTGCAAAGACCTCGTTTTTGACAATAATTTTTGAGTTGAGCACTTTTACTGAGCGATCAACGATAAACTCACCACTTTTATCTTTGTAATAGTATCTATTTTGTGAATTTTCTACTTGGGACGGCTGCACTCGATGCAGAGAACATGAGAGAAAGCAAAAGAGAAAAGTTAGTTTCAGAAAGTTCATTCCACAAAATCTTCAAACTCAGTTTCAAAATCTCTAAGAACACTGTTAATAAGAGCTCCCAATTCTTGATCTAGGTTTGTATCAATTTCCAGGAATCTCACACCAACTTTAAAAAGCTGTCCTGCTTTGGAGTCGGAGATCATTTCTACATTGTATACAACTTCTGCACCTGGTATAGACACTTCTTTTCGGTTAAAGATTAGCGTCAAGTTTTCAAATTTTACTTTCTGCCCAAAAACCTTTGCTTCAATACTTCCAACCCTAAATGATGCACCAGTGACGGAGAGGTCTAAAACTCTGAAGGAGCTACCTAAATTAGCTCCACTCTTATCCTCATCTTCAACCAACGATAGAAACTTTTTAAAAAGACCTGTTTCGCTCATGCCCGACTTCATGCCAATAACATTACTCTCAGGTACATCTTCTTGTTCAAAAGCGAATTTAAGAAAAACTCGATGGTGAGGAAAAGTGAGAAGGCGAAAGCTAGATCTTCTCTCGCTCTTAAAGAGCTTTCCTGCACAATTTATGACTAGATTTGAATTATCAATGAGACCAAGATCAGCAGTCCCAAAAAATGAAAGTCCATTCAGTTCGAAGGAGTAAAGAACCTCTTTCAGATCAACATTGTGAGAGCTTTTCACACAATAAAGCTTTTTATCTTTCAGTTCATATGCCTTGAGCTTAATTCGCTCCTTTGCACCCTTCTTCCATATAACGAGCTCTCCCCCGGTTTTAACCAAAATGGAGAGCTTGCTTGTTTTTTCATTGTCAGTAAGCTCTTGGAAGTGAACGCTGCTTTTATCACTCATACATTCCTAAGAGAGAGTCGTTACTTGTCTCAAGAGGCTGATATTTTCCAGTGCCATACCACATCCCCTAACAACACATGTAAGAGGATCTTCAGCTAAAGAAACCGGAAGGCCAGTTTTCTCTTTAATCAACATATCCAGGTTCGCAAGCAGTGAACCCCCTCCGGCAAGAATGATTCCGTTATCTACGATATCAGCTGCAAGTTCTGGTGGGGTTTTTTCAAGAGAAGTCTTAATTGCCTCTATCACCTCAGCTATTGGATCGGACAGGGCCTCACGAATCTCATCTGAAGTAACTTCAATAGTTTTAGGTGCTCCGGCAATCAAGTCTCTACCTTTAACTTCGTAAGTCTTGATTTCTTCATCAAATGGATAAGCGTTTCCGATAGACATTTTTATCATTTCAGCAGTTCTTTCACCAATTAGTAGTGAGTACTTCTTCTTAATGTAATTAACGATTGCATCATCAAACTTATCACCGGCCACTCTCACAGATTTGGAGTAAACAATGCCGCCAAGGGAGATCACTGCTACTTCTGTAGTCCCACCACCAATATCAACAATCATATTACCTGATGGATCAGTAATTGGTAGACCTGCACCGATGGCAGCTGCCATTGGCTCTTCAATAAGGTAAACTTCCCTGGCTCCGGCCTGCTCAGCAGACTCTTTTACAGCTCTTTTCTCTACTTGAGTGATGCCGAATGGGATACAAATGATAATTCTTGGTTTTACCATTTTTGATCCATTCATAGACTTTTGTATGAAATATTTAAGCATGGCCTGAGTGACTTCAAAGTCAGCGATGACACCATCTTTCATCGGGCGGATGGCCTTAATAGATCCTGGAGTTCTTCCAAGCATTTCCTTGGCCTCTTTACCAACAGCTAATACTTTTTGTTCACCTCTATATCCTTGATGAACGGCCACAACTGATGGCTCATTCACTATAATGCCTTTATCTTTTGCATACACGAGACAGTTGGCCGTACCAAGATCGATAGCCAGATCATTGGAAAACCAATCCAAAACCTTCTTAAACATTGCTTTTATCCTTTAAAAAAATTGAGCGTTTGTATGTAAAATGTAACACTTGGCCCAAGGGCGCGCAAGAAAAAGAAAGTTCCCATTTCCGACAATATTAATCAGCTAAATTTATCCATTTATAATTTTCCCAAATACTGTAAAATCTTAAGCACAGGAGAATTAAACATGTCTGAATTTCTAAAATTTCCATCTAATTTTGTTTCCGATCAATTTGTGGAGTATATCGACAAATCTGAGATACAAACTGTCGTTGAATCTTTGGCGCACACTATTAGTCAAAAATACAAGGGTCAAGAACTTGTGCTTGTTGGCCTACTCAAAGGAAGCATGATTTTTATGTCTGATTTGGCCCGCCAAATCAAAAATGTTAAGGTCTACATCGACTTTATGAAGGTTGAAGCTGTAGGCAGAAGTAAAGAGAGCAATGGCACAATAGTTATATCTAAAGATCTAAGCTCCGATGTTCTTAATAAAAATGTGCTTATTGTTGAAGAGATCATAGACACTGGTCGCGCTTTAAGTTTTGTAAAAGAAAGAATAGCACAGGCCGAGCCTTCTAATATTGAAGTTATCACTCTTTTTGACAAGCCATATAAAAGGGCCGTCCCAGTAAAGGCTGATTATATTGGAAAACAAATTGAAGATCAGTTTGTCATTGGGTATGGCCTAGACCTAGACCAGTACGGGCGAAACATGTCAGAAATTTACTATCTCAAATATCCAAATTAAAAGATAGTCTCCCGCTAAGAAGACTTTTTATTAGCGGGAGACATTTCTAACTCGACTTTTTTAATATCATTATTTTGAATTTTTAAAATATCTAGATCTTTTAGCCAGATTCCTTCATCAAGCTTCCACTGCCCTGTAATTCCATCAATCAGCTGCATATTAACGAGCTTTCGCTCAAGCTCTTCTCTTTTATCAAATTTTGAGTCTTCCAAAATGTTTAAGGCCAGATTCATCCCCTCAAAAGCAAGTGTCTCAACCAAGGAAGGATTGGATTTATTTCTCTTGGAAAATACACTGACAAAACTTTTATCAAAGTCATCAGGATCATCTCCAACAAATCTGAGTGAGCCTAGATTTCTCTGCTCCTTAACAAGCTTTCTACTCATCCAACTTGGGCCACCAACATACTTTAAGCCTTTTGCGTCAAAGTAAGTGAAAGATGGGATAATTTGTAAGGCCTCATGTGGGTATGAAGGTACAAACACCCAATCAAAGTCTACAATTGGCCTTAAAGTTTGTATTCTTCTAATGCTGGAGTTTTTTCTCTCCAAAGAATAGATCTCCTTCCATAGCTCAAACTCTTCACTTCTTTCTCTTGTGTACTTTAGACCAAGAAGCTTTTGAACCCACTCCCTATAGTCTTTAACGTTTTTATCAAAAGATGCCAGACTCTTAATATTGATCTTGCCCTCTTTTGCCTTTCTCCAGACTTCGTTAACGTAAGCAAGACCTCCCTCACTGTCAGGATAGATCATGGCAATATTGTTTCCGTTTTTAGCCAAGAAATCCTCTGAAAAGATTGTAGCAACCTGAGATTGGACAGAGCCTGGAATTTCAATAAGCAAATGGTTCTTTTCTTCCTTTTCTAAATATACTGGAGAAAGTGAAATAAAAAGAGCACCGTACTTTCTGGCCTCCAAATACTCTTCTTTGGCTGTTGAGGGAAATAACCCGCCTATAATTACCGAGACATGGTGCTTTTGAATAAGGTCATGAACCAATTTTTTGGCAACAGTAGGATTGTTCTTATTGTCTCTCGTATATAGCTTTGTGGAGGCAAGTTGATCTTCACCTCTATTTAGTGCTGTATCTATCCCCATTAAGGCCTTCTTACCAAACCTTTCCTTATCACCTGACAATGGCAATACAACCCCCACGGCTCCAACGTCTACTTTGGAGAAGTTTTCTATTCGGTATTGGAAGTCTGAGACAAAGTTTTGTACATCCTCGTACTCGCCAAAGTTACTCTCAAGCCACTCAAGAACATCTTCGGCACCTGCTCGATCACCAAAGTAATACCTTTGCAACGCTTCCTCGGCTGCAAGAAATGGTATTACCACGGCCTCTTGTTCATCATGTTTTTCAAGTAGAAAAACTCTTTCAGATCCTGATAGCTTTCTAAAACTATCCATAAGAAGGTTTTTTTGTTCAGATTGATTGATTTCCGAAAATAGCTTTTTATCTTTTAACAAATATATCAATGACGAGACTACCGCCTTATGAGCATTCTCTCCCTCGGCCAGGGCCAGTCTTAACTTGTGATATTTTTTCTTCTCTTCTTCTGTGAAGACTTTTGGATCTATCGTCTCAATAGTATTGAAGGCCTTTTCGTACTTATCCATTTTGTAATATGCACTTGCGAGATTGAGTCTCGTTTGTCCGGCCAGTACCTCGTCTAGCCTTATAAAATCTTTAGCTCGAAAAAAGTATTCAGAGGCCTGGGAGAAGTCTCCTTCAGAAAAGGATATAATTCCAAGAAAGTTAAGCTTCTTTCCAAGTTCAGCTTTAGAAAGGGATGAGTCATTCAACTTTTCCAATTCGGCCAAAGCAGAGTCTTTATTACCTTTTTTATAGATTGCTTGAATCTTATCCATTTGCTGAAGAAAATCTTTAGAGTAGATATCCTCTGGAGTTAACATTTTTATATTTGCACAGCTTATGAACAAGCAGGTAATTGCTATTGCGGAAATTATGAGACTTTTCATTCAAGCTCCCAGTTTTATCAATATTAAAAAGGCGACCAATAGGCCGCCATTATTTTTATACTTATATACCGTTTATTTTAACGGGCAAAGGTGTCGCTGTCATGAGAAAGTTCCCATTGACAATAAAAACTATTGAAACAGATCCTTCACCTTTTCAAAGAAACCGCGGGACATTGGGCTATTGGTATCTTCTAAGTGTGCCAATTTCTCAAAAAGCTCCTGTTGTTCACCACTTAGTTTTGTTGGTGTCTCAACAACCACGGTAATAATTTGGTCCCCTTGACCATAGCCACCAAGCCTTTGGATTCCTTTCCCCTTAAGTCTCATCTTTTTATGGGACTGTGTTCCAGCAGGTATAGACATGCTGACTCTACCATTTAATGTCGGTACTTCAATCTCTGCTCCAAGAGCTGCTTGAGAAAATGTTATAGGGACCCTACAAAACACATCAAAGCCGTCTCTTTCAAAAAGTTCATGTTCTTTGATACGAACCTGAACGTAAAGGTCTCCATTTGGGCCCCCCTGTCCTCCGACATCACCTTCGCCGGCCAATTTTAGTCTCTGGCCAGAGTCAATTCCAGCAGGCACTTTCACAGAAAGAGTTGATTTCTTCTTTACCCTTTGTGCTATTTCACCAGCACCGCCACACTTTGGACATGTCTGAGAGATAGTAAAGAAGCCCTGTTGGCGTCTAACTTCTCCGTGGCCTTGACACATATCGCATGTTTGAGCTGTTGTGCCCTCTTTTACAACATTCTTAACAACTGTCACTTCCTTTTCACAGCCAAATGCTGCTTCCTCGAAGCTTACATCTACCACAACGGCAAGGTCGTCTCCCCTTCTGGCACGAGAGCGTCCAGGTCCACGTCGGCCGCCGCCTCGAGCACCACCACCAAACATGTCGCCAAAAAGGTCACCAAAGATATCACCCAAGTCACCAAAGTCTCCTCCAGCTCCAAAGCCCCCACCGAAACCTCCGGCCTGGCCGTCAACACCTGCATGGCCAAATTGGTCGTATCTTGCTTTTTTCTCTTCGTTTAACAGAACTTCTGCCGCCTCGGAGGCCTCCTTGAATTTAGACTCTCCATCAGGTCCAGGATTTCTGTCTGGATGGTACTTCATGGCCAACTTTCTATAGGCCTTTTTTATCTCATCTTTTGAGGCACTTCTATCTACCCCAAGAACTTCGTAATAGTCTCTTTTACTCATAATCCACTTTCCAAAATATAAAAAGACCTCCCGTTAAGGAGGTCTTTGTTAATATGGGTTATACCTTAAACTTCTTTAAAGTCAGCATCAACTACATCATCATCGTCTTTTTTGTCCTTAGACGCTTCTTCTGATGAAGCCTGCTGTGCTCCAGCTTCAGCACCAGGTTGTTCTCCTTCAGCTCCAGGTTGTTGGTACAAGAACTGAGCAATTGAATGAGAAGCATTTTGTAGACGCTCTGTTGCAGCCTTAACTTCGTCCAAGCTATCTGATTGAAGCTTAGACTTAGCTTCCGTCAAAGCAGCTTCAACTTCACCTTTTTTATCTTCAGGAACTTTATCTCCTGCATCTTTTAAGGCTTTTTCAGTTGCAAACACCAAAGAGTCTAAGTTGTTTCTAGCATCGACAACTTCTCTTCTTTTTTGGTCAGCATCTCTATTTGCTTCAGCTTCTTTAACCATCTTTTCAATTTCTTCCTCACTAAGACCAGAACCTGAAGTGATTACGATATCTTGCTTCTTACCTGTGGCCTTGTCATTAGCACTAACATTGATTATCCCGTTTGCGTCAATATCAAAAGTAACTTCAACCTGAGGAACCCCTCTAGGAGCAGGAGCAATCCCTGTAAGGTCAAACTTTCCAAGAGTTTTATTGTCATTTGCAAATTCTCTCTCACCTTGAAGAACGTGGATGGAAACTGCCGGTTGATTATCTTGAGCAGTAGAGAAAACTTGTGACTTTTTAGTTGGAATAGTGGTGTTCTTTTCGATAATTTTTGTCATTACGCCACCAAGAGTCTCAATACCAAGAGATAGTGGAGTAACATCTAGAAGAAGAACATCTTTTACGTCACCTTGAAGTACACCACCTTGAACGGCAGCACCAGCAGCAACAACTTCATCAGGGTTAACACCTTTTGAAGGCTCTTTTCCAAAAATTTCTTTAACTCTTGTCTGAATAGCAGGGATTCTAGTGGATCCACCAACAAGGATTACTTCATGAATTTCATTTCTATCAAGGCCTGAGTCCTTTATACAAACCTGACAAGGCTCAGCAATTCTCTCAAGGTGCCTACCAATAAGGTCTTCAAACTTAGCTCTTGAAAGAGACAAGTTAAGATGTTTAGGACCTTCGGCATCAGCAGTGATGAATGGCAGGTTGATATCTGTTGAAGTAGTCGAAGACAGCTCATGCTTCGCCTTTTCAGCTGCTTCTTTTAGACGTTGAAGTGCCATTTGATCTTTTCTAAGATCTACGTTTTGCTCTTTTTGGAACTCTTCGGCCATCCAGTTAATGATTTCTTCATCGAAGTTCTCACCACCTAAAAATGTATCGCCATTTGTAGCTTTAACTTCGAAAACGCCATCATCAGTAATTTCAAGAATGGAAATATCAAATGTACCACCACCAAGGTCGAATACTGCGATATTCATATCCTTTTTCTGGTCCATTCCGTAAGCTAATGCAGCTGCAGTTGGCTCGTTAATAATTCTCTTAACTTCAAGACCTGCAATTTTTCCAGCATCTTTTGTGGCCTGTCTTTGAGCATCATTAAAGTAAGCAGGAACAGTAATAACCGCTTCGCTTACAGTTTCTCCCAAATAGTCCTCAGCAGACTTTTTCATTTTTTCCAAAATTCTGGCAGAGATTTCTTGTGGAGACATTTCCTTGCCATCAACTTTTACCCAAGCATCTCCATTTTTATTTGCAAAAACTTCAAACGGTGCAACCTTAGCAAAGTCTTGAGCCTCAGCGGCATTCGACTTTCTACCAATCAAACGCTTGATTCCATAAAGAGTTTTCTTGGGATTGGTAACAGCTTGTCTTTTAGCGACTTGACCAACAAGAGTTTCACCTTTGTTGTTAAATGCAACCACTGAAGGTGTTGTGTTATGTCCTTCGGCATTTGGAACAATTTTGTATTTTCCATTTTCATATACGGCCACACAAGAGTTTGTGGTACCCAAGTCAATTCCAATAATCTTACCCATTACAATTCTCCTTATTTAATTAATTATTTTTAGCTATTACAACTTTGGCCGGTCTGATTAGACGATCATTCAGCATATAACCATTTTGGTGAACCTTAATAACTTCCTCGTCCTTTTTGCCCTCAGCCTCTTCTTGACTAAGTGCTTCATGAAAGTTTGGATCAAAGGACTCACCCAGTGCATCAACTTTTTTAAGGCCATGCTTTTCAAGGGCCTCTAAAAGTTGTTTTTGGATCATCTCAATACCGACCACAATGTTTTGAACTTTTTTATCATCACTATTTGATATAAATCCCAAAGTTCTTTCAAAGTTATCCACTACGTCTAAAACGTCTTTAAGAACATTTTCATTTCCATACTTTAATAGACTTTGTTTTTCTCTATCAAAACGCTTTTGCAGGTTTTGCATTTCTGCTACCACGTAATAGTATTTGTCTTTGTAATTTTCTGTATCCTTAATCTCGTCATGGCCTTTATCTTCAGTTTCTGAAACCGATTCGGCATTAGACTCCTCAGAAGGCTGCTGATCTTCACTTAATTTTGTGTCTTCACCTTCTTTAACTTCATTTTCCATTTCGCATCACTCCATTTTTCATACATTCATATATAACAATGGGGTCGCTTTTTATGATGTCAACGTCAGTGACCAAAATTAATTTGAAGTTTTTTAGGAAAACCGAGATAAGTATTTTCAGACACTTATAACAACTCAAAACGAAATAAGTCATCCATCAGAGAATCAATCATCAAATAGCCTTTTGAGGAGAGAACAAGCTGTCCGCTTTCAAACTTGTGTACATATCCCAACCCATTCCACTTTTTCACAATTTCAGTAACTTGAGAAGATCTGAAGTGTGTTCTGGTGTCCAGGCCGCTATTAGTTCTTAGACCTAAATAAACTTGCTCAAGCTTGAGTTCAGATTCGTTTAATTCTTCTTTTGAGTAACCCGTGTTACTTGGACGATGTTGGTAGCGAACAGCCTGATTACTTGAGAACATAAAAAAGCCTGTGGCGTTTGGGCCCAAAGCATGCACAGTTTGAGCTCTCCAGTATTTTTGATTGTGTTCACTGTATTTACCTGGAAGAGCAAAGTTACTCACCTCATAGTGGTCAAATCCATAAGACTTTAATATCTCAGATACTTCCAAGTACTCTTCGCTAGTGAAGGTATCATCAGGCAACACATCATTGTGGGGATAGTTTTTTCGAGTTTTCAAGATATAGACGCTAAAATGGGAAGGCCTATAGTCCATGGCCATGTCAATTTCTTCTCTAATTTTTCTTTTTCTCTCCACAGAGTAAGGAAGACCAAGCATGAGATCAACAGAGTAATTACATCCAGCGTCTTTAAAGTACTTTAAAGTCTTAAGGGACTCACCAACGTCGTGGGAGCGGTCCATGATTTCAATAAAGTCGGAGTTTAGACTTTGAAGGCCAATTGAGTACCTATTAACTCCAAGCTTATGCCAGGATCTCAGACCACTCTCAGTCCAAGCACCCGGGTCGACCTCCATTGTAAATTCATGGCCATTGGAAAACTCAAGACCATTTGTTTTCAAGAACTCTCCTAGAAACTCTGCACCTTCTTCTCCCCAAAGAGAGGGAGTACCACCACCCAGATAAAGAGTATCGATAGAGCCTAGTGATGGTGCACCTTTTTCTTCAATAAGGGATAGCACAGAGTTGAAATGAGTTTGCAGTCCCTTTTCAAGCTCTTCATAAGATTGTCCGGCTGAAATGGTTTTCTTATAAAAGTCGCAATAATTGCAAAGTTTTTTACAGAAGGGGTAGTGGATGTATAGTGAAAAGCTCTGCATAGTATGTGACTCTATGAATTAAACCCGAATATTATGGAAAAAACTCCAACCCTGAATTATCATATTGTAATGAGCCTAAAAAGCAATTTTTTAAAGGTATACACCCTTACTTGGGCGGACATGAAAGGACGCTATAGAAATACCTTTGCAGGTTTTTTATGGGTAATGTTCAATCCATTAATCATGTTCGCTGTCCACTCTATTGTTTTTAAGCACATTCTGAAGCTTGATATTGATAGATACTTTGTTTTTCTTTTGGCAGGCCTTCTTCCTTGGGTATTCATGACTTCAACCATTCAGGCGACCGCCAATACTTTTGTAACAATGAGAGATGTATTAATGTCCTTTCAAATTAATCCACTTTCATTATTGCTTTCCAAGCTTTTAGACAACTTTATAAATTTTATCATTCCATTTTTTTGCTTGTTCTTTTTTGTCTTTTACAACGAAGGTATCCCATTAAGAGGAATTCTATACTTGCCAATTAATTTATTTTTAATGCTTTTGATGACGTTGTCATTAAATATACTGGTTAGTACTTTGCAAGTTTTTTATCGGGATATTCAGTATGTTATTCAGTTTGGTTTTAGCATACTATATTTTTTAACTCCCATTTTTTATCCTGAGAGTTTGGTTCCTTTAAACTATAGATGGATCATGCAAATAAATCCGTTTTATGCGGTCATAAAACCTTTTCAAAATAGTTTATGGAACTTTAATCAAGGTCAGCTTCATGAGTCTATTTTCGCCGCTGCTGTTTTCGTGGGAATCGTGAGTATTGCAAGTTATTTAACATGGACAAGAAAAAGAAATGAACTATACCTCTACATTTGATCCAGACATTGTATTAAAAGTCGAAAACTTGGATATTACTTATCGTCTTGCATATGCTGGAATGGATTCATTGAGAAATGTTTTTATTAAAGCGTTAAGCAATCCAGTTAAGCTGCTATTTAGGGAAAAAAATCAATTAGAGCTTCTCAAGGGACTAAGCTTTGAGCTAAAGAAAGGTGAAAGGCTCGGACTTTTAGGTGTTAACGGAGCTGGAAAGACTTCCCTATGCCGGACAATTGCAGGAATGCACGGAAAGACCCCCAACATACACCTTAGAGGAGTTGTACGAGCAATATTTGAAACTTCTGTCGTTGTTCAACCTGAACTCTCTGGGATTGAAAATGCCAAGATTTTAACAAATCTAATTTTTCACAATCATTCCCGAAATGATCGTGAAGAGATTGTTAAGGATGCTGTGGAATTTTCTGAACTTAATGAATTCATCTACACACCTTTCAAGCACTACAGTAAAGGAATGAAGGCAAGACTTTTTCTAAGCATCATTTCCGCAAGACCTAGCGACCTTCTCATCATGGATGAAGTCTTTAGTGGGGCCGACACCTTCTTCAATGAAAAGATTTCTAAACGCGTTGAGGATATGATTCATGACTCGGGTGCAGTGATTTTTATCTCGCATCACAATGATCTCATAGAGAAAGTTTGCAATCGCGTCATCGTATTGGATGACAAAAAAATTGCTTTCGATGGACCAACTTCCGATGGCCTTGAATACTATCTTAGTAAAACTCAAGGGCCAGCCTTTTGAAAGTAACAAGAGATCGATTTTACGAAATTAAATCCAACTTAAGAACACCTACGCAGGTTAAAATTTTAACCGGCTCCATGGACCCATTCATAAAAGCAGGGGAAAAAGTTCTTATAAGGCCATTTGACCCAAACTCTCTTAAGAAGCTGGATACCATTATTTTTTGGCAAGAGGATAAATTGATTTGTCACTTTTTCTACAAGAAGGAATTGAAACAAAATAAATGGATATACTATGCCAAAGCATTAAATTCAAAAAAATTAGACAGCCCCTTAACAGAAGATGATATCCTAGGCGTTGTAATCAAACCCAGTCTTCCCCAATGGAAGAAGTTTCTTATGAAGTTCTTATTCTAGATCTTAAGACTTCCCTTCCGATTAAGTTCCTTTAAAAAGATGTGGAACTTTGGATTTAGCTCGCTTGGCTTCACATTTAGAATTCTCATCTTATAGAACATGGATGCAAATGCCTCTCCTTCTGAATTGATTTCAGAGATACAAACATCATGGTATAAAGAGAGTGCATACTTTCTCCCACTTGAGGCAGATTTCGTTTCCTCAAGGCCAAGCTCCCCAATATTTTTAGATGAGAAAAAATGATTTAAATAATTGTCTGAGCAAAGTAAATTGTCAGGTGTTATGTTTAGAATAGCATCACCAGCTTCCAACTTGGTGCTTAAAACTTTATTATTATTTGTAATAAGCTCAAAGTCGGATCCAAAGTGCTGGAATAATAATTTCAGGGAATTTGTGTACACAGGAGACTCGTCAACACTTTGAAAAACACTTCTCTCCCGCATAGGCATATAAAAAACCTTTTTCGAATCTGCAGGAATTAGATCTTTCACCCTTAAAAAGCACTCTTCTGGCGTATTTTTCCAAAAACTATATTCGTTAAAAATCCCAAACCCTAGGACAGTTATAGGCTTTTTAGCCACTTTAGGTCTGCTAAAAGAGTAGAGTGCTACATTCTTATGCCAAGGTTTGGGTACGATATGTTCCCATTTTTTGGAAACCAAAAAAATCGATTCTAGATCAGCAGGTGGCTTCGGGTTACTAAGAAAAAATGCAGATAGAGTTATAAGTCCATCTCTCAACATGATAATAGGAAAGCGCTGCATGTCTGCGAAGTTTTTGTACTCTGTTAGAAAACTTGGATTGGCCTCAAAGTAATATCTATGCGTACTGGGCCAAATTCTTCCGTAAACTTCCTTATATAAATTATCTCGATAGAAGACGTTCCACTTTTTGCACATTAATACTTCGTCGTGAGAACTCTCTATTAGTTCATCAACCTTACTCAGCATAGACATCATAAACCCTATAATAAAATTGATTGTAAGTTTTGGTCGATTCATTCATGAACGGAGAACGCTTAAACTCACTAACTGAACCAAGCTCGCGCATAAGCTTACTAAATCCCTCAAAGCAATCCACCTTATCACTTAAAATAATTTTAAGTGCTCTAGCACAGGCCTGAGTTGAAAGTTTTTCGTGTGCACACTTAGCGACGTTCAACCTATCGGTAGCATTCAACTTGCCCTTCGAGCAATCTTCCAGATTCTTCAGGGCCTCTTCAATATCAAAAGTAGCTCGTTTTTCTCCCAGTTTTACAGATATATGCTTGGTTGCGATTGAAAAATCCTCAAGCTTGAATGAGCTGTATCCGGCCCAATTAGTTAATAGACATGGAAGTCCTGACATTAAGGATTCGGCAACAGACATGCCATAGTCTTCGTCGTGATAACAGCTAAAACTTATAAACCTATCAGCGAGGTTATAGTAATCAGCTAAATCCTCATTCGGGATATTGCCTAAAAATATTACGTTTTTAGCCAAGTCTTTTGAAAACTTCTCCAACACTTTTTTAGTTTTTCTGAAGTACTCTCCAAGGAGTTGTTCCTCCTCAAGATAAGGTGATCCTAAACTGTCAAACTTCCCTGCCATTAAAAGCTTGGTGTTTCTAGAAAGTCTTTTGTCAGACTGGGCCTGTAGAAACACTTCTATTAGTTCCTTACTTTTTTTCTGTTCTGAAAGCCTGCCGGTGTACAAGAAAACAAAGTCATTTTCTTGCAGACCGATTGTAGATCTTAACTCTTTGTAACTCTTATTAAAAAACTTAAACTCTTTGTCATCAACAGGGAATGGACATGTTGTCACGCAATCGTTCTGAGTAAACTTTCTAACAAGTTTAGCCTGTTTTTCAGAAGCACAAATGAATTTAATTTTTCTACCTATCAACAATTTCTCAGTCGATTTCCACAACTTCAAATAGAGAGTAAAATCACCATAGATATGAAAAACAATCTCCTTAAGAGCATCTAACTCTGAAGGCCCCACACTAGACAAAAAGCTGTAAGGATGTGGACGATGATCTAGAAAGATCAGTTTATCCAAGCTGCCATCAAATGCTTTCTTCGCAGTTTCTGCTACCTCATCATTAGAATGACTGTTTGAAAAGTTGATATGGACAAAGTTAATTTCAGGAGCATTTATTTGATATGCCTTTATAAGATTACCAACTATTTTAGTGACACTAAACCAATTAGAATCTTCAAATGAATATACTAATCCAACTTTCATCTTATCTCTGCGGTTTTAAATAAATTAATATGATACTATAATACACAAATTATAAAACATTAGAATTGGAACTCTTACGAAAATTGAACAAAAAATATTGGCAAACAATCTAAACACACTCTTTATTCATTCACCAGGAAGCACATCTGCCAGCGTGCAAATGTGGTTTAGGGCTGGTAGTGCCCTTGAAAAGACAAAAGACCTTGGGATTGCACACTTTTTGGAGCATATGTTTTTTAAAGGAACAAAGAAAAGACCTGGAGCTCAAATAGCACGAGACGTAGAGTCTTACGGTGGAGAGATCAATGCTTTCACCTCATTTGACTACACTTGTTATTACATCAACACACCGAATAGAAAATTAAGTAAAACTGTTGAAATCTTAATGGACATGGTTACTAATCCATTATTTGAGGAAAAAGAACTGGTACCAGAAAGAGAAGTTGTTTTTGAAGAATATAGAAGGTCACTTGACAACCCAAGCCAGTTCAACTTTTTTCACCTGCAAAAAAACTGTTTCACAAAAAATTACAAGTATCCAATTTTAGGAACCGAAAAAACAATTAAAAATTTCACACGAGACCAGCTTATTAACTTTAGAAATGAAAACTATAATAGCTCCAACGCACTTTTAATTGTTTCAGGTGACATTCAGCATGAAGAAAAGCTTTCTGGTCTTATTGAGAAATTTAAATTGCCAGCGGGCAAGGAAACTAAGTTCCCTGTGTTCAGTCTTAAGCCTGAGGCAAAAGTTAACGTTCACAAAAAAGATGTTAATCAGATTACACTAACTTTGAACATCCAGGCTCCAACTTATACCTCAGATGAAGGTCCAATTGAAGACCTAGCTTTAAACTGCCTTTCCTATGGTGAGATATCACCAATTTATAAAAGGCTCGTGTCTCAAACTCAACTTGCATCCAACATATCCGGCTCAACAATGTTTTTTAATGATGGGGGTTCCCATTTTATTAGATTGGCCCTTCCTGAGGAAAACCTTCAAGGAGCTTTAAGCGAGTTTCTCAAGTCGTTAAAAGATTCTTTAAATAATGGCTTTCAGGAAGATGAGGTTTTAAGAATAAAAAACCAGTATGTTGCATCCAAAATCTATGAAAGAGAGTCTATAGAGTCTTTTGCATTTACCTTAGGACATGGATTTGCACAGTCTGGAGACATTCACTGTGAAGAAGAATTCATTCAGAAAATAAAAAACACTAGCAGGGTATCAGTCTCCAAAGCTTTAATCGATATTTTCAGCAAGCCGGCACACATAAATGCTCAGGTTCCAAAAGCGGCAGATGCCGAGAAGATCAAGAAACAACTGGAGCAATTTCAGACAAAACTAGCATCAGTGACAAAGTCTATTAAGCAAAAAACCTCGAAGTACCGAAAGATTGAATCAAAGTTCGATCCTGAAGTTAAGGTGCTAGAGCTTAAAAAGGGAGTGAAGCTAGTTTATAGAAAAAACAAAGTTTCGCCAACGTTTGTCCTACATGCTTACTTAAAAGGTGGACTTGCCCACGAGACTCATTCAGATAATGGTATCTTTCACTTCACATCAAAGCTTTTAACCTACGGGCATGGGAAGGTTAAATTTGAAAGTTTAAAAAATGAGCTTGAAAAAAAGTCCGCCTACATGCACGGCTTCTCTGGTAAGAATGCATATGGCCTTAACTTACATGGACTGAGCGAACATTTTGAGGGGCTTGTCGATCACTTTGCCGGCTCTCTTCTCCATCCTTCTTTTCCCAACCAGCACCTAAAAATTGAAAAGGAACTGGTAAAAAGGCAATTGCTCATTCAGAAAGAGGATCCTGTTAAGATTTGCTTTAACAATCTTAATCAAACAGTATTTAATCAACATCCCTATGCGATGGATCTAATAGGCAACGAGAAGTCTTTAAAAAAAATTAAGCGAAGTAGCTTGATGGACACACACCAAGAAAGACTTAAAAAGAGTGAAATCGCCTTAGTTTACTGTGGAAGTGATGAGCTCGAAAATGTTATTGAAAAGCTTCAACCTATAATTCAGAGCCTTGCCCCTAGGCAACCAAAAGCAAAGAAGAAAAATAAACTAGAGCCTTTATTTGGAAGAGATATCAAAGTTGAATTTGACAGAGAGCAGACGCATATTTTTGTTGGAAGGCCTTCCTTTAAAGTAGGTACGACAGAAGACTTATATTTAAAAATGCTCACATCCTACCTCTCTGGACAGTCTTCTGAATTATTCGTCGATGTTCGGGATCGCAAAGGGCTTTGCTATGCAGTTCAACCTCTTCACCATACAGCACTTGAGGCCGGATACTGGGGCATATATATTGGAGCTGGCAATGAGAAGAGTGAACTAGCGATTGATGCCATTATTAAAATTCTTAATAAACTTCGAGACCGCGGTCTTTCGAAGAAAGAATTCAACAGAATTAAAAATATGATTGATGGTCAGAACCTATTGAATATTCAAACCAATGACGATTACGCAAATTTCTATGCAATCCCTGTTCTACATCAGCTTGGCCTAGATTATCAGCATATTAGTTTTGAAAAAATAAGAAATTTTACACACGAGGATTTCAATAGATTCCTGAAGAGGTTCTTGAGCACAGACTGGAATATAATTCAGGTTGGTAAATCCAACTAAGATACTTTCTTTGAATGATTTGGGGATATTCCCATTATTGAATTATACTTAGGCGCTCCTTCTTTAAGTAAATAAGGAGTGTCTTGGTTACTTGTATTTAGATCCATAACGATGGCCATCATACTTGCCAAGTTCTCAAAACAAGTAGACATGATTTTATAGAAACTGGGGATATCAAAGCATGCGGGCTGACTCGCATTGAGCTTTTCATAGGCCATTTGACCGAGTCTGTAATAGTAGTCATGGCCTAAAATCTTATCATTTATGGACCTTGAGAAATAACCCGACATGATGAGGGCCGTATCTCCAACTTCTTTATAAGTTCTTTTTTTAGTCTCAGAAGAGCATGCTGAAGCTTCTAGTAACTTCTTACCCAAGATCTTATGTTTTACCCTGCCATCTTCAAAATTAAAAAGACTTGAAGAGAATGCACAGTTTTCAAGGACTTCACTTGAATAGTAAATAGTTTCCTCTGGAACGGGACAAAGGGATTTTTGGTTAATTTCTTTTAACTGCTTAAAGAAGTATGATTTTAAGCTCTCTGATAGGATAATGTGACCTTTTCCACTTTTATTCATCACCTAACATTATAACACAGCATGCTATATTTTTTAAGTTAGGTAAAAGCTTCGAAGGCCATTGAAATATTAAGTACTTACTCTTCTATCTCGATCATGACATGACCAGATTCCAAATTTTGTCCCTCTGACACATTAACAGTTTTAACAACTCCATCAACACCGGCCTTAATCTCATTTTCCATCTTCATGGCCTCTAAAATGAGTAGAGTATCACCCTTGTTAACTGTCGCACCCTCTGCGGTTAATAATTTCACCACTTTTCCTGGCATATCAGTCTTTAGGGTTCCGGCACTTGCTTGGCCTAGGCCTGAAGGTTTAAAGCCCCTGTAGACTTTAAGAGATTCATTTACATTCACCAGGCCCTTGGAGTTTGAGATTCTTGGTGCTTTCTCCCATGAAATCATATCCTCAGAAATATAGTTCTTACCAGCAAGAGATCTAACATAATACTCTTTAACTTCACTGCCTTCAGCCTCGACTTTGAAGCCAATAGCCTCAGACTGTCTAGGTCCCATTGAGCTGACATCAAAGAAAACTTCTTTTCCCTCTGAATTGATAATATAATATCTCATCTTTCTCTTCCCTCTTGTAACGCTTTCATCTCTATTGCGATGGCCTTCTTAAACAGACTCTCCACCTTTTTTGTCTCCTCCACACCCTCTTGTGGAGAAACTTCGGCTATATAGTTTGTCGTGTAATGACCACTCTTAAAGTTATTCTCTTTCATGATAACTTTATGCAATGGAATATTAGTCTTTAACCCCTCGATAATTAGACCTTCCAGAGCGTTGTCTAACTTTCGTATAACAACATTTCTATTATGTCCATAGGCAATGAGTTTTCCGATCATAGGGTCAAAGTCGGATTTCACTTCCAGGCCATTGTAGATGCAGTGGTCAAATCTAATCCCCTGAGGAAATGTGAATTCAAATCCATTCACTTGACCTGGCGCAGGCAACATAGTTATTGGATCCTCTGCACAAATTCTGCACTCAATAGCGTGCCCTTTAATAGTAATTTCCTCTTGAGATTTAAAATCCAGTGTTTCTCCAAGTGCAGACTTTATCATGTTTACCAAGAGGTCTATTCCCGTAACTTCTTCAGTGATAGGATGCTCTACCTGGATCCTTGTGTTCATCTCTAAGAAATAGAACGACTTGTCTTCACCCATTATAAACTCTACTGTTCCTGCAGAATTATAGTTTACCGCTTTCGCTAACTTTATGGCGGTGTTACAAACATTAAGTCTCAACTCCTCATCATCTCCAATAAAGGGAGAGGGAGCTTCTTCAACAATTTTTTGATGTCTTCTTTGAATAGAGCACTCTCTTTCAAAACAGTGAAAAACATTGCCTTTATTATCTGCAATAATCTGAACTTCAATATGGTGAGGATTAACTATAAACTTTTCAACGAGAACTCCTGGATTCCCAAATGAGGAAAGAGCCTCTCTTCTAACAGCATCAAAGCTATTTGACAGCTCATTTTCACTATTAACTACCCTCATGCCTTTTCCGCCACCACCAGCCACTGCTTTTAACAGGACAGGGTAACCAATATCTTTTGCAATAGATGCCGCTTCCTCAGCTGACTCAATTTCTCCAGTAGACCCCGGTACTACAGGCACTCCGGCCTCTTTGGCCATCTGCTTAGAGACGGCCTTATCTCCCATCTTGTGAATTGCTTCAGAATGAGGGCCAATAAAGGTCGTGCCTAATTCTTCAAGTCTTTTACAGAATTCCGTATTCTCTGATAAAAATCCGTATCCAGGATGAACTGCATCTATCCTGTGAGTTTTTACGATCTCTATAATTTGTTCAATATTTAGGTATGTCTCAGTATTGCTAGAGCCCTTCAGATGTACCCATTCATGACAGTACTCCAAATGAGAGGCTTCAGGTTCACTGTCGGTATAAAAACCAACAGCAATATGACCTAACTCGCGGACGGCCTTTGCCACTCTAATGGCAATTTCACCTCTGTTGCAAATAAGTATCTTTTTCATAAAATTCTCCTACAGTGGGATATTGCCATGTTTACGATTAGGTCTTTGAATTTTCTTATCTTTTAGAAACTCAAGGTACTTATATATTTTTTCTCTTGTATGCTCAGGATAAATAACCTCATCTAGATAACCTAGTGAAGCTGCCTTATAAGGGTTGGCAAATTCTTTCTCATAGCTTTCAACAAGTTGGGCTTTTTTCTGATCAAACTCTTCTCCCTCAAGACCTTTTAACTCATTTCTAAAAATAATATTTACGGCACCTTCCGCTCCCATAACAGCAATCTCTGAAGTAGGATAAGCAAGGTTAATGTCTGCTCCAATGTGCTTGGATGCCATGACATCATAAGCACCACCATAAGCCTTTCTAGTAATAAGTGTTATCATTGGAACTGATGCTTCACTGAATGCATATAGAAGCTTCGCTCCATGCCTGATAATGCCCCCATACTCCTGAGTGGTACCCGGAAGAAAGCCTGGAACATCAACTAGTGTAAGCAGTGGAATTTCAAATGCATCACAGAATCGTACAAATCTTGCAGCTTTATTCGAGGATTCAATATCTAGACAGCCCGCCAATACGGCCGGTTGATTTGCAATAATACCTATTTTGTTTCCGCCTACACGTGCAAAACCGCAAATAATATTTTTAGCAAAGCCCTCTTGAACCTCAAGAAAGTGCTCCTCATCCACCACTTCCATGATTAACTCTTTCATGTCGTAGGGCTTTTTTGAGTTTACAGGTACAAAGTCTTTGAGTTTGGCATTTTTTCTATCTATAGAATCAGTTGTATAGCTTTGTGCTTGAGGCTTAAAGTTTGAGCTTGGAAGGAAAAACATTAACTCTCTAACTCTCTCTAGACAGTCATCCTCATCTTGGCACAGGAAGTGGGCGACACCGGACCTCTCATTATGTGTATGTGCTCCTCCAAGTTCATCCTTCGTCACTTCTTCATGAGTTACAGTTTTGACTACATCTGGACCAGTTACAAACATATAGGATGTCTTATCAACCATGAAAATAAAATCTGTCATGGCCGGAGAATAAACAGCTCCCCCAGCACAAGGTCCCATGATTAGAGATATTTGAGGTATAACACCCGAGGCTTTAACATTTCGATGAAAAATATCAGCATAACCTGCAAGGGACTCAACCCCCTCCTGAATTCTTGCTCCACCAGAGTCGTTGATTCCAATTATTGGAATTTTATTGTCCAGGGCGAAGTCCATTATTTTACAGATTTTTTGGGCGTATGCTTTCCCTAGGGCACCACCCCAACATGTGAAGTCTTGAGAAAAGAGGGCAACCTTCTGTCCATTTATCCTGGCTATACCTGTAATTACACCATCACCCAGGTACTTACTCTTTTCCATTCCAAACGAGTTACACCTGTGAGTAACAAATTTATCAAATTCGATGAAGCTCTCAGGGTCAACTAACTTAAGAATTCTCTCTAGAGCTGTATACTTACCTTGGTCATGTTGCCTTTTTATCCTGGCCTCGCCGCCTCCAAGCCTTGCATCCTCATTCAATTTTGCCAAATGGTCTCTTTTCTCCTGATTGGAAAGCATTATATCTCCTTGAAAGTTTTCGAACTTTATATAACGTTTGGTTAAAAATGTCAGGTCTTGGATCGGATTTCTAAGAGAGAGTGGCTTGGTGCAAAAAAAGGCCCGACAAAAGTCAGGCCTTAGCATTATTCATTTGCAGCTTTTTTTCGTTTATCGAGATCGTATTTATCAACCTTCATTATCAGGCCGGCCCTACTAATACCAAGCTCCTTGGCAAGCTTTGACTTATTAAAGTTGCAGCGCTTCAAACCTTCTTTAATCATATAAGATTCAAGCTCCTCAAGAGCCTTTTTCAATGAGCCTTTAGTATTAATGCCTCTTAAATTTCCAACAGGTGTTGGACCATCAACAGCATCTTTGATTCTTTCACTAATCATATCTGGAGTGATTGTTTTATCGTCTCCAGCAAGAACCACAAGTCGCTCAACCTCGTTTTGCAACTCTCTAACATTACCTGGCCAGTTATAGTCCAGAAACTTTTCCAAGGTTTTCTTACTCCACTGCTTTAAAGAATGCCCCATCTCTGCACACTTCTTTTCCAGGAAGTGATCCATTAATACAGGTATATCTTCTTGACGCTCTTTAAGAGAAGGTAGAGCAACGTTAATTACATTTATTCTGTAGTACAGGTCTTCTCTGAATTCACCTTTAGCAATCATTTCCTTCAGTGGCTTATTTGTTGCCGCAACGACACGAACATTAACTCTCTTAGGTGAGGTTGCTCCAACAGGCAGGAAGGTTGACTCTTGAAGTACCCTTAGAAGTTTTACCTGCATAGAAAGCGACATATCTCCCACTTCATCCAGAAACAAAGTTCCCCCATTAGCTACTTCAAATACACCTTTTTTATCTTTAACTGCGCCAGTAAAGGCTCCTTTCACGTGCCCAAACAGTTCAGAATCTAGCAAGTTATCATTAAAGGCGGAGCAGTTGACTGCCATGAAGACGGCATCTTTTCTTTGTGAGTTGTAATGAATGGCCTTAGCAACCATTTCCTTACCTGTACCATTTTGTCCCTGGATCAAAATAGTAGCCTCAGATTTAGAAACCTTGGAAAGAAGATGATAAACCGCCTGCATTGGCCTAGACTTACCAATAATATTATGAAAGCGATATTTATTCCCTAATTCTGCATTTAGATCCGCAATACGCTCTTCACGTTTACTCAACTCATCATACACAGTTGATACTTCACCAGCAACGAGTCCAATAAGCTCCTTTAAGTATTCAAACTCATGAATTTGAAGCTTTTTAATATGTTCACAAGCAGCGTGTGCATCATCTTTATCTGCTCCACACTCTACCATTTTATCTTCTATTTGCTTAAGCTCTGTCTTGGTAACCTGATCTGTAACATAAGGGTAGGCAAAGACTGCACCTAGAAATTCGCCGTCGACCTCAATTTTAGACGCCAACATTCTTACGTGGGGAAAAAAAGAGTTGAAGTAAAAGCACTTCTCTTGAGTCTCATTTAAAAGCTCTAAGCCTTTCTCAATATCTTGGGACAAGAGTTCCTTACCATAAGGCATGCTCTGCTGAACTTTAAAAAAGTGACTGTCGAAATCATGATCGGAGTTAACAATTTCAGAATGAATATTTCCATGTTTGTCTGTATAAAAGATATCTACGCCAAACCAATTACCTATCAAGCTTTCTAGCTTTTTATTTACATGTAAGTCTTTAATGTTTTTCCAGTCAATCATAGGATCCCCCCTTAAACTGTAAAAAAGTTTTCATAAACTTATCGACAGTTTTGGTGAGAAACTTGACACAATTAAAAATTTTGAACAAAAAATAAACAATTAAGCTATTAAAAAGTGCCTAATCTCAGTACGTTAGAGAGGGTTAAGGGACTGAAAAAACTGAAAAAACTCTGGCTCAGCCCAATCTTGTGCACCGGAAAACCTGCGGACTAAATTTAGATTTTGATCAAAAACATAAGTTTCTGGCAGTTTGTAAGTACCAAAGTATTTTTGATGTTTTTGTTCATCATCTACCAATAATATAAAGTCCTCGCTACCTAGGGCCTTGTACTTTTTCAAAAACTTTATAATATCTTTTCGTTTATCATTTACAGCGACAAACAGAAAAAGAACATTCTGTTGCTTTAGCTTTTTAGTCGTTTCTAAAAGGGCGGGGAACTCCTCTTCACATGGACCGCACCAAGATGCCCAAAAGTGAACGACAATAGTCTTACTCAAACCCTTAAGGGATGACATCTCTAAAGAATTGCCATCCTTAAAAATGGGCAAAGAGGTGTCTGGAAGTTTTTTTAAAATTGTGTTTGTTTGAAAGTAGTCTTTGGAGGACTCAAGCTTACCATCCAGCTTAAGTGCATTAAACACGGCATAACCAAAAACACTTAGAACGATAAAAGAAGCAATTATTAACTTTTTTTGCATCATAAAAAAAAACCTTCCTACATTAATGCAGGAAGGTTCTAATCAAATTATAAAAATTCTTTTTAATCTACGAATGAAATGAAGCCCATCTTAGAAGCATCACCAACTCTGCCGTCAGCAAGCTTAATGATTCTTGTATAACCACCATTTCTTTCTTTAAACTTAGGACCAACTTCAGCAAAAAGCTTAGTCACTGCATCTTTGTTGTTTAATTTAGAAAAAGCCTGTCTTCTATTGTGAACAGTATCTTCTTTCGCTAGAGTTACTAGTTTTTCAACATAACCCTTCAATGCTTTTGCCTTTGTCTGAGTTGTCTTAATTTTTCCATGGTCAATCATAGAAATTGCAAGGTTTCTCATTAAAGACTTTCTGTGAGATGGCGTTACGCCTAATTTGTATTTGTGCTTAGAGTGTCTCATTACTTTCCCCTGATTTACTGATTGTCTTTAGCATTCTGAACTTGTTTCATTATGCTATCAACTTTCATACCTAAACCTAGACCCATTTGAGTCAAAATTTCTTTAATCTCGTTCAACGACTTACGGCCAAAGTTCTTTGTTCTCAACATTTCACCTTCGGTCTTAGAAACGAGTTCGTAAATATACTTAATATTAGCATTTTGCAAGCAGTTTGCAGATCTTACAGAAAGTTCCAATTCAGATACAGGCTTAAGCAGTGCTTCATTCGTAGGAGATGAAGTCGTTGTCGCCTGGGCAGTCTTAATCTCAACTGGAGTCTCTTCATCCTCAAAGTTCAAGAAAACAGCAAGCTGGTCTCTTAGAATTTTAGCAGAGAAAGCTACGGCATCATGTGGATCAATACCTGCATTTGTCCATACTTCAAGAGTTAGTTTGTCATAGTCAGTTCTCTTTCCAACCCTAGCGTTAGTTACTGTATAGTTAACTCTGTTTACAGGGGAAAAAAGAGTGTCTAGGAACATCCAACCAATAGGTAGGTCAAACTTCTCTTTATTATCAAGTGCCGAAACATATCCTTTACCACGAGCAACCTTGATTTCCATCCTGATTGAACCACCAGAAGAAATATTACAAATTGTGTGCTCAGGGTTAAGAACTTCAACATTTGCATTTTCTGCAATATCAGAAGCCTTCACTGCACCCTCAGAGTTTTTCTCAAGGATTAGATTAACCTCTTCTTTATCGATAATTTTAAACTTAACTTCTTTTAGGTTAAGAATAATTTCTGAAACTTCTTCTTTTACATTGTTTATGGTACCAAACTCATGCTCTACGCCATCAATTTTGACAGCAACAATACCAGCACCTTGCAGGGAAGAAAGTAGGACTCTTCTTAGAGAATTCCCCAATGTTAAACCATACCCTCTCTCTAGAGGTTTCGCGACAAACTTTCCGTAATTAGGCGTCAAAGCGTCCTTATCAACTTCAAGTGCTGTCGGACGGATCATATCGATCCAGTTTTTGGCGGAGAATGTGTTATTAATTGACATTGAATCAACTCCCTTAATTAAATATTAAACTCTTCTTCTTTTTGGTGCTCTACAGCCATTATGTGGCATAGGAGACTTATCTGCAACAGAAGTTATTTTAAGGCCAACAGACAATAAAGCTCTAATAGCGTTTTCTCTACCAGCTCCTGGACCTTTCACTTTTACGTCAACAGACGAAACACCGTGCTCCATCGCTTTTTTTGCAGCCTCCTGAGATGCCACCTGAGCAGCAAAAGGAGTTGATTTTTTTGATCCTCTGAAACCTAACCCACCAGCTGACGCCCATGCTAAAGCATTGCCTGCAGGGTCAGTGAAGGTAACAATTGTATTGTTAAAAGAAGCCTGGATGCTACATACAGCATGTGGAACGTTCTTTTTAGTTTTTTTCTTACCAGTTTTACCAGATTGCTTAGCCATAAAATTTTCCTGTTATTTCATTTGCTTGATTGATTTTTTACCTGCGATAGCCACAGACTTGCCTTTTCTAGTTCTAGCATTAGTGTGGGTTCTTTGACCTCTACACGGAAGACTTTTTCTATGTCTAATACCTCTGTAGCAGCCTAGGTCTTTCAATCTTTTAATATTTAAACCAACTTCTCTTCTCAGATCGCCTTCAACAGTATAATCATCTAGAGCTTGCCTAATATTATTCACTTGCTCCTCACTCAACTCAGTTGAGTTAAGATCACCATCAACACCAGCCTTCTCTAAAACCTCAAGACCGATTTTCGGCCCAACACCATAGAGTGATCTGATTGCGATTTTCATTTTCTTATTTCTTGGTAAATCTACACCTAATATCCTAGCCATTACGCTCTCCTACTAACCTTGTCTTTGCTTGTGTCTTGGGTTTGCCTTGCAAATGATCCTCAAAACACCTTTTCTTTTTATTACTTTGCAGTCTTTACAGATTTTCTTTACACTTGCCCTTACTTTCATTTTATTTACCCTTTGCTTCTATATATAATCCTTCCCTTGCTCAAGTCGTACTTACTAATTTCAACAAGCACCTTGTCCCCAGGAAGAATTTTTATAAAGTTCATTCTCATTTTACCGCTTATATGTGCCAAAATTACATGTCCATTTGGCAGCTTCACTCTAAACTTTGTGTTCGGCAAAAGCTCAAGAACCTCGCCTTCTACCTCTAGAATGTCACCTTTAACTTCTGCCATTAATTCACCTATGATTTGAACACCCTTGTATATACAAAATGTATAACAATGGCAATAAACAAATTTGGTTATTGTTCTATTTTCTTAATTATTGCGTCATAAACTACTTGCATTGATTGATCAGCATCAACCTTAACAAGTTTATTCGCCTCTGAATAGTATTCAAGAACCTCATTCATGGTCGAATTGAATACTTCCATTCTACTTCTAACAACCGCTTCCGTATCATCTTTTCTCTGAACCAACTCTTCACCTGTCACATCACAGATACCAGGTTGCTTAGGAGGATTTGTTTTAAGATTGTAAATATACTTACCGTCCTTCGTCGTTCGGCGATTTGTTAGCCTCTCAACCATTTTTTTCGGTATCAATCTTAAAATAGACTGCTAAATACGGAAAACCACTCAAAATGTCCTCAAGGGTTTTTGCCTGATCAATATTTCTTGGATAACCATCAAATATGTAGGCTTTGCTCTCAAGGTTTAAATTAGTTTTTAATAATTCAACAACCAACTCGTCAGAGACTAGTTGGCCGTTTGCCATAACTTCTTTTACTGTCTTTCCAAGTTCTGATTCTTTTTGAATTTCGGCACGTAGAAGGTTCCCTGTCGAAACATGCTCATAGCCTTTGGATTCAACTAGTTTAGCTGACTGCGTTCCTTTCCCGGAACCGGGTGCACCAAGGAATATCAAGTTTTGCTTCATTAGAACCTTCTAGCTCCACTGTACTTGCCACGAGATTTATACGCAGTATCATACCTTTGTGAAATCATAAAGCTCTCTGCCTGTGCCATTGTATCAATTGCAACACCCACCAGAATTAAAAGGGATGTACCGCCAAAATAAAATGGAACCTTAGCTACATTAAAAAGGATCGCAGGCATAATACAAATAATGGAAATATAAACCCCACCAACAAGCGTAAGCCTATTTACGACATTATCTAAAAATTCAGCCGTTTTTTCTCCAGGTCTAATACCTGGAATAAAACCACCGTTCTTCTTAAGTGACTCAGAAATATCTTTAGTCTTAAATTGAATTTGAGCATAAAAATAGCAGAAGAAGATAATGAGGGCCACAAACACTACATTATAAAGTGTCTTCCCAGGATAAAGCGATTGCTGAATCGTATCAAAATACATTTTCATTCCACTTCCTTCTGGAATGAATTGGGAGACAGTAGTTGGGAAGCCAAGGAGTGCTGAAGCAAAAATAGGAGGCATCACTCCAGATATATTAATTTTCACAGGAAGATGCGAGCTCTGCCCACCAAATACTCGATTGTTGACAACCCTTTTTGCATACTGAACAGGTATCTTTCTAAATGCTTTCTCTGTATAGATTATGATCCAAAACGAAACAAACATGATAGCTGCAACAAGACCAAGATTAAGTCCTGACAGTTCACCGTTTTGAAAAAGATTTAATGTGTCTCTAATACCACTTGGTATTCCAGCCGCAATACCAGCAAAGATAATCAAAGAGATACCATTACCAATACCTCTTTCGGTAATTTGTTCGCCTAGCCACATAACAAACATTGTTCCTGCAGTAAGAGATATAACCGTTAAACCTCTAAATCCCATACCGGGTTCAAGCACAATTGGCATACCGCTTGGACTTTTTAGAGCCTCTAACCCAACAGCAAGGCCATAGCCCTGTATAACACATAGTAGTACTGTAGCGTAACGAGTCCACTGCTGAATCTTCTTATGTCCATCTGGTTCTTTTTGAATCTCACCCAGTGCCGGAAAAGAAACCGTTAAAAGGCTAAAAATAATTGAGGAGGTAATATAAGGCATAATCCCAAGGGCAAGAACAGAAAAGCGCTCTAGAGCACCACCGGTGAAGTTATTAAACACACCAAATACGGAGCCCTGCATCCCCTCAAAAAAGGAGGTTAATGCAGAACTATCTACACCAGGAGTGGGTACCTGTGTTGCAATCCTAAATACGCCTAAGATAAAAAGGGTAAATAATACCCTTTTTCTAAGCTCTTCAAGTTTTCCCTGAGCTCCAGCCATTACTTGCTTTCCTTGTTCTCTTGAACTTCTATCTTTCCACCAGCATTAGTGATCATTTCTTCAGCATTCTTAGAGAACTTAGCAATTCCCTTGAAAGTTAAAGCTTTCGTAAGCTCTCCCTTACCCAATACCTTAATCGGTAAAGACTTAAATCTACCACTTAGCAAGCCTTTTTCTACCAAAAGCTCTCTTGTAACATCACCTTCAGAAAATTTCTCAGCGATACGACCAAGGTTTAAAACTGCGTATTCAGTCTTAAAAGGAGCATTTGAGAAGCCACGCTTAGGAAGTCTTCTGTAGATTGGCATTTGCCCGCCTTCGAATCCAAGCTTAACGCCACCACCAGATCTTGCTTTTTGACCCTTGTGTCCTTTACCAGCCTGAGTACCCCAGCCAGAACCCTGACCACGGCCGATTCTTTTAATATTCTTGTGTGCACCTTTAGGGCTCTTCAAGTTATTTAGAGTTAACATTTTCTACCTCAAATAATTTTTTTATTTTTCTTCAACAATTTCCACCATATGAATGATTTTTTTAATCATTCCTCTAACTGATGGCGTGTTTTCCAATGTTTTAACTGATCCAATTTTTCTAAGTCCAAGACCTCTAACATTCGCTTTTTGCTTTTCAGTGCAAGAAATCGGACTTTTTTTCAATTTAACTGTTATAGTGCTCATAATTCCTCTGAGATTTTATTATCTTGTTCTACTAATACGTAGACCCTTGGTCTCAACGCCTCTAGCCTTAGCAATTTCCTCTACAGACCTCAAACCTTTAAGGGCAGCAAAAGTAGCCTTTACAACATTGTGTGGGTTAGAGCCTCTTAGGGACTTGGTCAAAACATCCTTTACACCCGCAAGCTCAAGAATTGTACGACAAGCACCTGCAGCTTTAATACCTGTACCTTCAGCAGCTGGGTGAAAAAGAATTTTTCCAGCGTCAAATTCGCCAAGTATTGTGTGTGGTATCGTTCCTTTTTCAATTGGAATATATACCATTTTCTTAGCAGCCTCTTGGCTAGCTTTTCTGATTGCATCAGGAACTTCTTTAGCCTTTCCAAGGCCAAATCCGACTCTTCCTTTCATATCGCCCACAATTACAAGAGCAGAAAAAGAAAAACGTCTACCACCTTTTACAACTTTAGCAACGCGGTTAACGGCAACAACTCTTTCCTCAACATCAGCAACAACTTCTGTGCTTTTCTTTGGAGCTGGCTTAGAACCTTTTCTCCCTCTTGGAGCTTTCTTTTCAGAAGGTTTAGCTTCTTTAGTTTCAGTATTATCAGTCATTTATTACCCCTATTAAATCTGAATTCCGTTTTCTCTGATTGAATCGGCAAGAGCTGCTATTACGCCTGTATACTTTCTTCCGTTTCTATCAAAAACCGCATTCTTAATATTTTTACCAGAAAGTGCTTTTGCGACATCCGCTCCAACAGCCTTCGCACCCTCAACATTTGCACGACCTTCGCTTGCTTGCTTACCAAAAGTCTGTACAGAAACAATAGTTTCACCTTTTGTGTCGTCGATAACCTGAACATAAAGGTTTTTATTTGTTTTCGTAGCACAAATCCTTGGTCTCTCAGTTGTACCTGTAATCTTGTTACGAATTGAAAGCTTTCTTCTATAGATTTTAGCCTTAGAAGCATTTTTAATTTTCTTATATGTTTTTCTCATAATTCACCTACTTCTTGGCACCTGCTTTACCAGCCTTTCTTATGATTGTTTCATCTGCATACTTAATACCTTTACCTTTGTAAGGCTCAGGCGGTCTAAAAGAACGAATCTTTGCAGCAGTAAACCCAACTAACTCTTTATTAGCTCCAGAAATGTCAATGACGTTTCTTGTAACTTTAGCAGTTACACCTTCTGGAAGATCATAATCAATTGGATGTGAGTAACCCAAATTTAAAGTCAACTTACTACCTGATACAGCAGCTTTATAACCAACACCATTAAATTCAAGTGACTTCGTGAATCCGTTTGTCACACCTTCAACCATATTTGATAGAAGGGTTCTTGTTAGCCCCCACAAAGCTCTACTTTTATTCGAGCTATCAATTGGAGTAACAACCAAAGTGTTTTCTTTCTGAGCAACTTCTACTTCAGGATTGTGAGTGTAAGTTAAAACACCATTTGGGCCCTTAACCTCAACCAATCTTTCTTTTATTGTAACGTTAACCTTCTCAGGTACTTCAACTGGTTTCTTACCTATTCTTGACATGTTTAACTCCTACCAAACATTGCAGAGAACTTCTCCACCAAGCTTCATTGCTTTAGCTTTACGTGAAGAAACAACACCTGCAGACGTTGAAACTACAGAAATCCCTAGTCCACTTAGAACACGTGGCATTTCTCTGTATCCTTTATAAACGCGAAGACCCGGCTTAGAAACTCTTTGAAGACCTACTAAAGCACCTTCTTTAAGAGCTACACGAATCGTTACTGTGTTGTCTTTCGCTACAATTTTAAAATTTTTAATAAAGCCTTCTTCTTTAAGAACTTTACAAACGTTAGCTTTCATTTTGCTAGCAGGGATATCTACTTTTGCATGGCCAGCTCTCATCCCATTTCTAATTCTAGTAAGCATATCTGCCAATGGATCAGTCATCATAATTTATTTCTCCTACCAACTAGACTTTGTAACACCCGGAATCATACCTTGGTGTGCAAGTTCTCTAAACTTTATTCTTGAAAGTCTGAAGTCACGATAAACACCTCTCGGTCTTCCTGTGAGCTCACATCTATTTCTTACTCTAATCCGACTAGTGTCACGAGGAAGCTTTTGAAGCCTCTTTTGAAGCTCTAGTCTCTCAGCATCACCAGTTTCAGGGTCACTGATTTTAGCTCTTAGTTCAGCTCTCTTAGCTTCACCTTTTTCAGCCATTTCTCTTCTTCTATTATTTTTTGCAATTGCACTTATCTTTGCCATGCTTACTTCCTTATTTTTCCTTGAACGGCATGCCGAACATTTTTAAAAGATCTCTACCTTCCTCATTAGAGTTTGCAGTAGTTATGAAAGAGATCCCCATCCCTCTGATTTTATCTATTTTGTCATAGTTAATTTCAGGGAACATAATTTGTTCTTTAACACCAAGAGTGTAATTTCCCTTGCCATCAAATGCTTTTGGGTTAAGACCTCTAAAGTCTTTTACTCTCGGAAGAGAAAAGGAAATGAGTCTATCTAGGAATTCGTACATTCTGTCACCTCTAAGTGTAACAGAAGCACCCAAAGCTTGACCTTCTCTCAATTTAAAAGATGCGATTGAATTCTTAGCTCTAGCAATAACAGGCTTTTGCCCGGAAATAGCCGCCAAGTCGGAAACGATGCTTTCTACAACCTTTCCATTTGTTACAGCGTCACGAGTAACACTATTAAGTACAATTTTTTCCAGTTTTGGAATTTGATGAACGTTTTTATAACTGTACTTGTCCATCATTTTCTTTTTTACCTCTGATGTATACAGAGTTCTTAGTCTACTTGCCATGGACAACCTCTACTATTTTAACTCAGAGCCACATTTAGTCGCGACTCTAACTTTTTTTCCATCTTTGTTTTCAATTCTTACTCTAGTTGGGCCACCAGTCTTTGGTGAAACTACAGCAACATTGCTCACATGAACGCCCTTCTCAACATCAGCAAAACCGCCATTTGGATTTTCTTGAGTTGGCTTTACAGCTTTCTTAAATATGTTAACGCCCTCAACCATAACTAGTTTCTTCTTAGCGTTGATCTTCTTAACTTTTCCTTTTTTGCCAGCATCTTTTCCTGCCAAAATAATTACTTCGTCATTTACTTTTAATTTTTGCATAAATCACCTATTAATTTAAAGAACTTCTGGAGCAAGGGAGCAGATCTTAGTATAGTTTTTATTTCTAAGTTCTCTAGCAACTGGTCCAAAGATACGAGTCCCCACAGGATCTTGTCCCTGTGTTCCCAAGATAACAACACTGTTGTTATCAAATTGGATATATGAACCGTCTTCCCTTCTCACTGGATATTTTGTTCTAACGATTACAGCTTTCTTAACGTCGCCTTTTTTAATCTTTCCACCAGGCAAAGCCTGTTGAACTGCGACCACCACAACATCGCCTAGTTTAGCTGACATTCTTTTAGAGCCGCCAAGTACCTTTACACACTTCACTACTCTAGCGCCAGAATTGTCCGCCACTTCTAATTTTGATTGCATTTGTATCATCGGAATTCTCCCAAATAAACTTTTCTATTTTGAAGAGAACAATTCCCACTTCTTTGTCTTAGAATGTGGTCTTGACTCTATAATTGTTACAAGGTCACCAATTTTAGCTTGGTTTTGCTCGTCATGAGCATGGTATTTTTTTGTCTTATTAACAAACTTACTATAGATAGGGTGCTTAAACCTTCTCTGAACTCTTACAACAATAGTCTTATCAGCTTTGTCGCTAACAACAGTTCCTCTAAGCTTTCTTTTAAATCTTTTTGATGAATCACTCATAATTATTTACTCTCTTTACTGTTTAAAGCAGTTAAAAGTCTAGCGATATCTTTTCTTACGCTTTTTAGTTCGTGTGACTTTTCTACGCTTGTTGTCACTTTCTGCAACTTAAGCTCAAAAAGTTTCTTTCTTAACTCTGAAACCTGACCTTTTATTGCTGAAGCGTCCAATTTATTAACTTCGCTCATTTTTAGCATGATTTTTACCTCTAAAATTTATTGGCCGTATATATAATACTTCGCCTAATAATTCCACTATTCTTTAGTTATAATCTTAGTTTTTATAGGGAGTTTGTAAGTCGCAAGTCTTAATGCTTCTTTTGCGAGTTCACCTTCTACGCCCCCAACTTCAAACATAACTCTTCCAGGCTTAACAATTGCAACCCAACTGTCAGGAGAACCCTTACCTTTACCCATCCTAACCTCAGCAGGTTTACGAGTAAGAGACTTATCAGGGAAAATTTTAATCCAAATATTACCACCCCTTTTAGTTTTTCTCGAGATTGCAATACGGGCAGATTCAATTTGTCTATTTGTAATATATCCTGGCTCAAGAGCTTGAATGGCGAACTCACCAAAAGTGATCGTATTGCCTCTATGTGCGGCACCCTTCATTCTACCTTTCTGCTGCTTTCTCCACTTTACTTTTTTAGGACTTAACATTTTTTACCTCTTTTCCAAGTAATGGGCCTTAGGCCCTTAATCTGTTTGTTCTGCGAACAACCAAAATCCAACACTGGGTTTATTTGTAAATTTCACCTTTATAAACCCAAACCTTAACCCCAATTTTTCCATAGGTAGTTAAAGCTTCAGAAGTGTCATAATCAATATCAGCACGAAGAGTGTGAAGAGGAACTTTTCTTTCAGAGTAGCCCTCATTTCTTGCCATCTCAGCACCACCAAGTCTGCCGCTACACTTCACTTTAATTCCTTTAACGCCAGAACGGAAAGCTTGCGTCATAACTTTTTTCATAGCTCTTCTAAAAGCAACTCTTTTTTCAAGTTGGCTGGCGATATTATCTGCAATCAACTTTGCCTCAGCATCCGGTCTTTTTACTTCTGCAATATTAAAGAAAAGAGTTCCAGCTGTTATTTTCTTTAGATCGTTTCTGATTTTATCGATTCCAGCACCTTTCTTACCAATTGCAACGCCTGGTTTCGCAGAATATACAGTGACTTTAACTTGGTCCGATGTTCTGGTTATCTCAGTTTTTGCAATAGCAGCGTTAGAAAGATTCTTTTCAATATATTTTCTAATCTTTAAGTCCTCTTGAAGAGTGGCACGGTAGTTATCTTTAGAGTACCAATTAGAATGCCAATCCTTAATATAGCCTAATCTAAAACCGTATGGATGTACTTTTTGTCCCATTATTTACTTCCTTATGCTTCTTTAAGAGCCACTGTTACGTAACTTGTTCTTTTTCTGATTCTGAAAGCTCTACCTTGGGCACGAGGCTGAATCCTCTTCAAAGTAGGTCCTTCGTTAACCTCAATAGTTTCAACAATTAAGTTATCAAGATCGTACTTTTCGCTGTCTGATGCGATTTGAAGACCACTGTTAAGTAGCTTCGTAAGCATGATTGAAATTTCTTTCTTGTCGTTGAAACGAAGGATTCTTAGGGCCTCTTCAACTTTCTTTCTTCTAATTAGGTCAGAAACTTGTCTAACCTTTCTAGCAGATTTGCTAACACTATTATTTTTTACAACTATCATATTGACCTACCTATTTTTTACCTTTCTTATCAGCACCATGGCCGTAGTAAGTTCTGGTCAAAGAAAATTCACCAAGCTTGTGACCAACCATATTGTCAGTAACGTAAACAGGGATAAATTTCTTACCATTGTGTACAGCAAAAGTTAGACCAATAAAATCAGGAATAATTGTTGATCTTCTGGACCACGTTTTAATAACTTTGTTTGCCTTTCCTTCTGCCTTTGCCTCATCAGCTTTTTTAAGAAGATGGTAGTCAACAAAGAAACCTTTTTTAATCGAACGAGCCATTTATATTCTCCTAAATTACTTTCTTCTCTTAACGATGAACTTGTTAGTTCGTTTATTTTTTCTAGTCTTAGCACCTTTAGTTGGCTTACCCCATGGTGTAACAGGGTGTCTACCACCAGATGTTCGACCTTCACCACCACCATGTGGGTGATCTACTGGGTTCATTGCAACCCCACGAACCTTAGGTCTTCTACCTCTAAGTCTATTTTTACCGGCCTTACCAATGTTCTCTTGCTCATGCTCAAGATTACCAACTTGGCCGATTGTTGCACGACAATTACTTTTTACTTTTCTAAGCTCACCTGAAGGTAATCTTAAAAGAGCCTCTTTTCCTTCTTTAGCCATTAGCTGTGCATACGCACCAGCAGATCTGGCCATTTGACCACCACTTTTTGGGTGAAGTTCTACGTTGTGGACCAATGTTCCAACAGGTATGTCTTTTAGAAGTTTAGAGTTTCCAACTTTAATATCTGCACTTTCAGATGAGATTACTGTATCACCTACAGTAAGACCATTTGGAGCCAAAATATATGCTTTCTCACCATCGGCATAAGCCAATAATGCGATATTACATGTTCTATTTGGATCGTAGTGGATAGCCTTAACAGTTGCAGGGATATCAGTTTTCTGTCTTTTGAAATCGATAATTCTGTACTTCTGCTTATGTCCACCACCTCTTCTTCTTGAAGTGATTCTACCAAAAGCGTTTCTACCAGCTGTTTTGGTTTTTTTGGCCATAAACCTCTTCAATGGTTCAACTGTTTTAGTTAAACCATCAGAGCTTAAGACTGCCATTTTCCTTAACGATGGAGATGTAGGTTTAAATCTTTTAATGCCCATAATAGCCTCTTATATACCTTTAAATAGTTCTAGTTTTTGACCTTCAGCAATTTGAACATAAGCCTTCTTATAAGATTGAGACTTTTTTGTATGACGGCCTGCCCTTTTTACCTTTCCAGGTAAAACTGCTGTTTTAACGTTCATTACTTTCACATCGAACAATTGCTCCACAGCACTTTTAATGTGGTTTTTGCTTGCCTTTGGTTGAACCAAAAACGCATATCTGTTAGTCGTTTCAGTTTCAAGTGAGGTCTTCTCTGTAAGTAATGGTTTAATTAATACTTGTTCTAAATGCATAATTACCCCAACCTGCTTAATAGTTTTTCTAAAGCCGCTTTTTCAATGATCAAGTTTTCAAACTTCACTGCTTCATAAACACTGAATCCTTCAACTGCCATAGCTTTCGCGTTTCTTATATTTCTAGCTGCCAAAATCGCCTTACTGTCTTTTTGTTCAGTAACAACCAATCCTGGAAGTAAGTTCTTCTCTGTAAGAGTTTTGAACATTTCTTTAGTCTTACCGTTAGAATCAAAAGACTCTACAACAGTTAGCTTTCCGGCCTGCATCTTGTCTGCAAGAATTGATTGAATAGCTTTATTCATCATTTTCTTGTTAACTTTTTGAGCAAAATCACGTGGAGTTGGACCAAATACAGTTCCCCCACCAACCATTATTGGTGATCTAGATGAACCCTGACGTGCTCGACCTGTTCCCTTTTGCTTGAAAGGCTTAGATCCACCGCCTCTTACTTTTGCTCTATTTTTTGTACAAGCATTACCTTGTCTTCTACCCGCCAAAGTAGCTTTAACTACTTGGTGAACAGCTGGTGCACTTATTTGTTCAGGATCAAGAGAAACATTTGTTTCAAGGGAACCTGACTTTTCAAATTTTGAATTTACTAATGTTATTTCAGCCATAATTTACCCCTACTTTTTAAGCGCCTTTGCGATTTTCACAAAACCATTCTTGGAGCCAGGTAAAGAGCCTTTAATTAGCATGTAACCTTGCTCTTCATTGACTTCAACAACTTGAAGGTTTTGGATAGTTTTTGTTTCAACACCCATGTGACCAGGCATTTTCTTTTGAGGGAAAACACGACCAGGAGTAGCTCTGTTACCGATTGAACCAGTTCTTCTGTGAAACTTAGAACCGTGTGCAGCAGGACCACCTTGAAAGTTATGTCTTTTCATCGCACCAGCAAAGCCCTTACCCTTTGAAGTACCAGTAACATCAACAAATGTGTTAGGAGTGAAAACTTCTAGGGACAACTCTTTGCCCAAGTTTTCTTCACTAACTTCCTCAGATCTGACTTCTGCAAATCTATGAAATGCCTTGTCAACGCCAGCCTTCTTAAGGTGACCTTTTAGGGGGTTACTTACAAGCTTTTCTCTTTTTTCAAAATAGGCCAACTGGTAAGCGTTATAGCCGTCTTTCTCTAGAGTTTTAACTTGGGATACTACATTTGGAATTAATTGAACGACAGTCACTGGAATGTGCTTGCCTGATTCATCGAAGATACGTGTCATACCAGCTTTCTTTCCATAAAGAGCTGGCAAGCTTATTTTAGTTGCTTCTGACATTTTGCCTCCACAGCATCACCCACTTATTGGGATGCATTCATGGTTAATATTTAACTAAACAAACAAAGTTTGCTTCTTATACTAGTATTTGATCTCTACGTCAACACCCGCTGAAAGATCTAACTTCATTAGGCTATCAACTGTTTGTTGAGTAGGGTCAATAATATCTACAAGTCTTTTGTGCGTTCTCATCTCGAACTGCTCTCTAGACTTTTTATTTACGTGCGGACCTCTAAGAACAGTGTACTTATTAATTTCAGTCGGCATAGGGATCGGACCTGCCACCTTAGCACCTGTATTCTTAGCAGTTTGAACAATCTCTTGAACCGAAGTATCAAGAATATTGTAATCGTAAGCTCTAAGCTTAATTCTTAACCTATTTGCTTTCATTTGTACTCCAATATCGAAATGAAGCTCTTTTTAAAACAGGGAATAAGCCTTGTCAAGCAAATTCCCTGTATATAAAAAATTACTCAATAATTTCTGTAACTGTTCCTGCGCCAATCGTTCTACCACCCTCACGGATCGCAAAACGAAGACCTTTCTCCATCGCTACCGGCGTGATCAACTCCACTGCAAATCCAGTGTTGTCACCAGGCATGATCATCTCTGTACCTTCTGCCAAAGTGATCGCTCCTGTCACGTCTGTAGTTCTAAAGTAAAATTGTGGTCTGTATCCCTTAAAGATTGGAGTGTGACGTCCACCTTCTTCTTTAGTTAGAACATAAACTTCACACTTAAATTTAGCATGCGGCTTAACTGTTCCTGGCTTAATCAAACACTGACCTCTTTCTACGTCGTCTCTCTTAGTTCCTCTAAGAAGTAGACCTACGTTATCTCCAGCCTCGCCTCTATCAAGAAGCTTTCTGAACATCTCTACACCTGTAATTGTCGTCTTAGTCGCTTCTCTAATTCCAACAATCTCAATCTCGTCACCTACGTTGATTACACCTCTTTCAATACGTCCTGTTACAACTGTACCACGACCTGAAATAGAGAATACGTCCTCTACTGGCATCAAGAAATCCTTATCAATATCTCTTGCTGGAGTTGGGATATACTCATCAACTTTCGCCATCAATTCCGCTACTTTTTCACGGCCGATGTTTGCGTCTCTGTTCTCAACCGCTGCAAGTGCTGAACCTGCTACGATAGGAATATCGTCACCTGGGAAGTCATAAGAAGAAAGTAGCTCTCTTACTTCCATCTCAACAAGCTCAAGAAGCTCTTCGTCGTCAACTTGGTCTACTTTGTTCAAGAATACACAAATTGCTGGAACTCCAACCTGTCTTGAAAGAAGGATGTGCTCTCTAGTCTGTGGCATCGGGCCGTCAGCTGCTGAACAAACCAAAATTGCACCGTCCATCTGAGCAGCACCTGTGATCATGTTCTTAACGTAGTCGGCGTGACCTGGACAATCTACGTGAGCGTAGTGTCTTTTGTCAGTTTCGTACTCAACGTGAGCTGTATTGATTGTAATCCCTCTGGCCTTCTCTTCCGGAGCGGAATCAATTGCTGCGTAATCCTTAGCAACACCACCGAATTTCTCGGCCATTGTCATTGTGATTGCAGCTGTCAAAGTTGTTTTACCGTGATCTACGTGACCAATAGTACCGATGTTTACGTGCGGCTTACTACGGTCAAATTTTTCCTTTGCCATAATGTTTCTCCT
>PBFR01000009.1 GCA_002718735.1 Halobacteriovoraceae bacterium
GAGAGAAAAACTTAAAAAAGTTCTAATTAGCACAATAAGCCCTAGAATGTATAAACTATCAAGGCTAGGTTTAACTGTTACTGTCTCGATAATATCTCCAGCAACTAAAAACTCCAGCCCTAGCAGTATTCCTTTTGCAAAATTTGTTCTAAATGTGTGGTAGCTTTTATCCCAGGGAAGCTTTGATGTTATTTGATTTATAAATAATAAACTTGAACCTATTGCCGCTAAAATAATTACAGCAACACCCATGCTTTCAATGGCTATGGCAATGCAGTGAAGATAATAGATAAGGGACTCTTCCATTGCTCAATTAAAAGCAAATCAAAGGCCAATAACTAGAACTTCTCTATGCTTACGTTGCTGTAATAGTGGTTTAGAATCTCTGTATAAGTCTTGCCAAAGTTCTTGGCCATCATAAACGCACCCCACTGACTAAGACCGACATGATGCCCCCAGCCGCTGCCAGAGAAAGTTATTCTTTCGGGTCGGTTTGAACTTATTCTAAAATGATATGAGGGAAATTCGGACCAACCAATGGCCTTTCGGACTAATTTAAAATCTATTTGAGCTTCATTTTTATTTTGTCTAACGACTAGTGTTTTTACACTATTAAAAGATCGATTGTAGTCTTTTGCAGCGATTTTAAATTCATTAATAGGGGAGAAGTTTTTAAGGGTTGCAGAAAGTTCTCGGTAATTTTTTAACTTACTTAGAAATTTGGAGTGTGTAAGTGGTTCAGTCGTCCACTCCACTATCCAATGGGATTTGGGAGAGAGTTCTTTTTTGAGTTCATCTCTTGAGAATATCTCATCTTTGGGTAGACAGTAATCAACATGGTTTCCAAATATGTTTAGGGCAGAATCTGTTCTACCGCCGCTATATGCATGAAAAAACGCGACAATTACACTGTCATCATTAATCAAAACTTCGCCCCTTGTTTCCTCAATCGCTTGGTTAGTGGAGTCTGTCTGGGCACTTTCTCCAGCGTACACTTGGTAGCGAGCAGTATCGTCCACATCATAAAACTTTCCCGTAGAGGTTAGTAAGTGGTAGTAGGCGTAGGACCTTGCTGCAACGGCCTGTGCCTTAAGTGCATCTATTGGCCAGGTATCTACACTTTCTTTAGGGACAACGCCCTTGAGGTACTCCTCAATATTGAGATGGTTGACGACATAGATCTTGTTGTCTTTTAAAAGGACTTCCAAGAGTCCATTGTAACTATGGGATTTTTTGAGATTATTCTTTCTCTCAATCTTTATTGGTGACTCTGACTTTAAAAAAGCTCTCGTTATCTGAAATTTTTCACCAGTATCTGTTTGGGCAAACAGTTTTTGATTGCGTAAAGATAGAGTTACTTTGTTAAATAATGAGCCTTTAAGTTGAATTGCCTTCCCTGAGAAGGTGACTGTCGTCGGCTCATCAGGTTTGCCATGAACCCAGTCACTTTTTAAAGTGTGAGGAAAAACTTTGACTTTGAGAGTTTTGCTAAAACTTTTATTGATCTTAGCTTTGTAAGGTCTTCCGAATTCAGGAACGCTTGACTCCGGTTGAAATAAAAAGTCAGCTTGATTCGCTCTGGCGTAGTAAACGACAAAAAGCATTGTTACTAACAATACGAGTTTCTTCATCAGTTCTCCAATTCTCTTATGTGCAGAAAGAAGATACTAAAACTGACTCGTTTTGTCTTGTTTTTGGATCAATTGTGATGTGGCGGTGCAACACTCTCTTTCAAAAAAGCTATCTCCTTTCTCCAAAGCTCTTTCTGTGGTGTCTCGAGTATCAAAGGAATATCATTAAAGCGGCTATCCTTTGCGATCCATTTAAAACAGTTTTTGCCTATTGCACCGTGTCCGATTGCCTCATGTCTATCCCGGTGGCTGTTAAGATCAGTCTTGCTATCATTTAAATGCATTCCTTTAAGATAACTTAGTCCAATGAGTTTATCGAAAGTTTCAAAAACTTGATTAAAACTTCCTTCTGAAGAGGCGAGATCATAACCAGCTGCAAAAGCGTGACAAGTATCAATGCATACACCGACTCTCTCCTTAACTTTGATTCGATCAATAATGCTCTTTATTTGCTCAAACCTAAACCCAATATTACTTCCCTGGCCTGCAGTGTTCTCTATAACAAAAATGACATTTGAGCTTTTCTCGATAGCACTATTTACCCCATCGGCAATTAGCTCAAAACACTCACTCTCTGGAATTTGATTTAAGTGAGCTCCAGGGTGGAAGTTTAAGAGGGTGAGTCCTAGTTGTTCCAACCTTGCGGTCTCATCAATAAATGCTTGGAGTGACTTGTTGCGAACCTCTTTTTTGGGACTGCCTAAATTTATTAGATAGCTATCGTGAACAAGTACTTTGTCCTCTTTGATATTGTACTTTTCAAGATTGACCTTAAACTTTGAAACTTGCTCTTTAGTATAAGGCCTGGATTTCCATTGTCGTTGGTTTTTGCTAAACATGGCAAAGGCATTGGCACCTAATTTATAGGCCCGTTCTGGAGCATTCTCAACTCCACCTGAAATGCTGACGTGTGCACCAAAGTATTTCAACTTAAACCTCTTCACCATAATTTTTCAAGTTTTGTGCCAACTCAAGAGGGGGGTGTCGATCTTAAATCAACTAACATGCACAACACTGGTAGTGTCACTTTTCTAACGGGGATCTGTAAATGTAGGCCTAGCTGATGGAATTTCGTTTAAAAGCTATTTAAAATTTTTTTATTAATTAAAACCTTAAACGTTCTGAGNTTTGGAGCAAACGGAGTAATAAATGAGAACNTTATTATTTTTATCTTTTCTATTAATGCAAAATACCTACGCTGGCTATAATGAACCTACTATTAAGGTGGTTAAATCCGGCTATACTGTGACTGTAAAGGCCGACAACCAAACTGATAGGGATTATATTTGTAGTGGTTTTGTAAACTTATATTTATCGAATGGCAGAGTCGTCAGTAAACATGTTAAGATTAAATCATACCCTCATGGAGAGGACAGTTCACCAGTAATTTCAACATCTTTAAATGGTGGTTATACTCTCAATGCTAAACCTAGTGTTACTTGTAAGGCTTCTTATTAGGGCTCTAATTAAGAGAGTCAATTTTCCCTTAATATATTAAAAAGACTCGTTTGAACGGGTCTTTTTAATTATATCTAAATGTTAATAATAAATTTCTTAATCTAAATTCCCATTCTCTTGCGAGGATATTTTTGCAGAATTTTANATTCAGCTTGCTGAGATAGATGCTCNTAGGAANGNGTAGTGTCTCAACTTAGAACTACTAAAGAAGCTGGCGAGTCTGTCAAACTCCCTTGAAAATCTCAAAGTCGACATGAAACCGTGGCATACTTCTGAGAAATATTAGTTCCATTACAAGTGATAACTTTTTGCACAATATTTAGGGCACCTACTAATTAGGTGTTGGTAAGTTAACACCCTCTGTAATATTTTTAAAATTGCTATAATCGGCAGCCAGATGTCGTATCCTAGTTAAAATTCTTATTGATATTTTCTGAAAAAGTTGGAGATAAAATGAATAAACTTTTTTTATTATTTTTTATGCCTTTGATCACCTCACTATCTCAAGCAAATGAAGATACTCTGTACAAACTTAAAATTAAAGAAGTTGAGAGGAACTTGATAAAGGTTTCAGCATGCGAAGTGGGGAATCTTAATAAATGTAACTCTGTTGGACCTAAAAGAGGCGTTTTTATTCCAGCTCTGGAAAAGCGAATGGAAGCACTTAAAGGCCATGCTGGTTCTGAGCAAGGTACCGCATATGTCGGTGCATTTGCCACTGTAGGTTCCGCCCTTGCAGCTGTGGCAAGTTTTAGTAGCCCTCCCACTTTTGCCATGGGGCTAGTTATAAGTGCTTTAAATGGATATATTTCTGTTGGTAAGGCGCAAATGGGAAGTGAGCTTGAGTCAGAGAGCGAGACTATTAAAAGTTTTATTGAAACAGATAGCTCTTTGGCCGGTACTATTTCAGAAGGGGAGTTGGTCTCATTAGATGCTATCCTTTTTGAGACAGAATTGAACCACATTGGAATGACCTTAAGACTTTTAGACTATAATGAAGAAGTTGCTAAGTTTAGAGAGCTTGACTCGCCTCTAAGTTTTGTAAAACTAATAGAGAAGAACTGCAAGGATTACTACTCAACATTTGAGATCCTTGAAAGCTATAAAAAAATCTCAGACATTGAAGCCGAGTATGACTACCAGAGATCTAGATATATGATTAAGGATGACATTACACAAGATCTTCTTTCTGAGTGTAACTAATAAAGATACAAAGTCTGTTAGATTTAAGGCCCATGCGATCATATGGGCCTATATAGTTCTCTAAGGTGCGAGTCTCTGTATCGTCCAGCTCTTTCCATTTTTTGTATATTTGAATCTATCGTGAAGACGATTGGGACGTCCTTGCCAGAACTCAATGCTTTCGATTTCCACATTGAATCCGCCCCAGAAATCAGGGTACTCAACTTCTTTACCCTCGTATTTTTGTTCCAACTCTTTTACCTTTTGGTAAAGTTCTTCTTTTTCAATTTCATGACTTTGATTGGAAGCTATTGCACTTATTTGAGACTCCCTAGGTCTTGAATAAAAATACTCTCTAGATTCATCTAGAGAAGTTTTAGTTGCGTGTCCTGAGATTCGAACCTGTCGATCCAGTTCTTTCCAATAAATATTGAGAGAAACTTTATTGTTGTTTGATATGTCTTGTGCTTTGGCCGAGTTATAGTTCGTGAAAAAAACAACAGATGATTTTTTTATTTCTTTAATAAGAATGATTCTGGACTTGGGAAATCCTTCAGGGTCAACTGTTGCGAGATTTGCGGCATTTGCGTAAGGGATCTTCGCTGTGATTGCCAATTGCATCCACTCTTCAAGTTGCTCTATTGGAGATTCCTTAAGAGTATCTCTTTTTAATTCTTGTCTTTCGTATTGTTGTCCAACTTTTTTAAGGTCCACGCGATTTCCTTATATTTCCATTCTCAAGGTAAAACTTTACTTCATAGGCATTTGGCAGAGTAGATGAAGTGAATGAGTCAGACAGACCTTTTTGAAGCCTAATGTCATAGGAGTATTCAACTTCTGGATTTGGCATCCAATTGATATTGCCGTTTGTAAACTCTGTCATAACATCAAACTCAGCCTCGTGGATGTTAATCTGACCATCCTTTCCAACTACTGTAAGGGTTGCATCCACCGGGACTTCTATGTCACAACTTCCGCCACCATATGCTTCGAGATTAATTTCCAGAGCGTGTGGCAAAATACTCACAATGTCCTTTTCAGGTGGCATTTGAAGCTTGCAATTCCAGCTCGCCCTTTTACTTGTGGTCGTGGTGAATGTGAACATACCCGTATCAAAATTAACTAGGATTTCGTTCATATCCGGAGTTAGCTCAAATGAACCATCAAACTGATTAGTAAACCTATTTTCTACGAACTGGTATTGATCAAATATTTTAATCTTCCCTGAGTTTCCATTTATATCAATTAGACCACCCAAGAGGATCACTCTTTGCTCTTCTTCATCAAATTTTGCAAGGGGAGTGAATTTCCAAACAAGGACTGTAATGAATGCGAAAAAAATTGCAATTGAACCAAGGACCGTGATTGAAAACCACTTTAGAAATGGATGCTTTTTTGGCCTGAATGTCTTAAGACCTAGGTCCAGTCTATAGTGATTTGCCACCTTCTGAGGTGAGCCGAGGTCTCTGAGGATTTCACTCATGCTTTTCTCTGGATATTTTTCTCTTGCTTCGAGGATGTGCTGATGGTTGTCAGCAACGATTTTGCTTCTTTTACTCGGAGGAAGATCTTTTAAGTGTTTTTCAAGTTCAAAAAGGTATTGTTCCAAGTTTTGATTTTCCATTTAAGCCCCTTAGGGCATCAATTATAGCGCTCAAGTCTTTAAAACTCCATTAAACATTCTTTTATGCATAGGTGGGAAAAATTTAAAGGTTCAAAATTGTCTGCCGAAAAGAATGGTAGACTTTAAACTCCAGGAGCTGCCAATGTCCAAGGTTATTAATTTTCAAGAAAAGCGCAAAGACTCAATCGAAAAGAGAAAAAGAAACTTTGAAAGGGTCTTGTTTTCAGAGTTTTTAGGCTCCTATGCTGAAATCGATGACAATGGAAGTAAATACAGCGTGAACCTTGTTGATATTTCAAAAGATGGCTGTCAGTTCCAAGTACCAATTGCTCAGTTCTCAAGCCATAAATTCAAAGAAGGTGAAGAAGTTACGATTAGAGTATATTTCACCAAAGACGACTTTTTGCCTGTAGTGGTGAAGGTTAAGCATGGCAAAGAGTATATTGATGAACGGGGAGATGCTTATATGCGTTATGGGGGAGAGTTTGACAAGTCTTTGCCAAGCTTCCAGGCCTTTGAACCCTTCATTGATTTTCTATACAAGTTCGCTGAGTTTTCCTGTGTGGATAAGGGAGAATCACGAGTTTACTTTCTTTAACCATCTTAAAAATTAATGGCTAATATTCATCCAATTTAGTAGACTGAGCTGAATACTCACTTAATTAAATTGGATGAATGAAGTTTTTATTTCTCATCGCAACATTTATATTTGCTTCATGCTCCACTCCAAAGACTTCAGTTGAAGGTAGGGATTTGGAACAGCTTTATCAAGGAGCTGGGGTGGAGCGTTATTTTCTTCCTGATTTGCCAGAATGGGCAAACTTCTCCTCTTCATCAAGCTGCAAAAGAACCACACCAATTAAGTATTTAAACTTTTCGACCTTAAAGGCGAGCTACTCCCTGAGTTATCAAAATCTTGTTCACTTTCAACATATGCTAAATAAAAGATTTGAAACCTTTAGAAGTCAAAGTGACCAACCACTGTATTTAAAGGATGAGGCCTTCATTTTTTACAATGTATATGAACAAGTTGCTGGGGGGAGCAAAGACTTTGTAATCCCAAACTTTGATCGCATAAGCCTAGTTTGGATTGACCCATTTCTTGACTCTCTTACCAATGTCGATTCAACTTTAAAAAGTAGAGAAGCGGGGAAGGGGCACCCTATTATAGTCAGTGCATGTTTAAACACCACGGAACTGGAGAAGCTTTCTGAAAAGAAAGGATGGGACCGCTTTGGTGTTAAGTATATAGGCTCTGAAATGTTTTCTCCTTACGACTTTGAGTTCGAACTTGGAAACGATTACACACTAAATTTTGAAAAATTTCTGCCAAACAAGGCACTGTACTTGTTTGCGCCATATAAACCAAAGCACTTTAAAGGCACTATCAAATTATTAAACAATTAGGAGGAAATATGTTTGGTCCTAGCTTCAAAAAATCAGAGCACAAAGAAGATTTAGAGAGATTAACTGTAAAATTTAAAACCAACATGGGAGAATTCAGCGCTGAACTTTACGCAAAAGAGTGTCCCGAAACTGTTTGGAACTTTGTCAATCTTGCAGAAGGTAAACAAGAGACAGTGAAAGAAGGCCCTTATTATGATGGTTTGGTTTTTCACAGAGTTATTGAAAACTTCGTGATTCAAGGTGGATGTCCTGAAGGCACTGGACGCGGAGGTCCTGGCTATAACTTTAAAGATGAGATTGTAGACTCTCTTAAGCATGACAGTGCTGGAATTCTTTCTATGGCAAATGCTGGCCCTGGAACAAATGGTTCTCAATTTTTTATCACGCTTGCACCTACACCACACCTTAATGGCAGGCACACTGTTTTTGGTAAGGTGACAGAAGGAATGGATGTTGTTGCAAAGATCGGTCAGGTCTCAACAGACGCTATGGATCGTCCTTTGGAAGACGTAGTTATGGAAAAAGTGGAAATCGTTCGCTGATTATTTGAACTTTAAATCACCTAGAATAAGGCCGGATGCTGGGGCTACAAAGCCAATGCATTCGGCCTGCTCTTTTAAAGAGTTCTGGATGTCTTCCAAAGTCTTCTCCCCTCTACCAAGTCTAAATAAAGCACCCATCATCAACCTAATTTGATGCCTCATAAATCCTTCACCTTTAACCGTGTATAGAAATGTTTTATCGGGGAAAAAATTTGCTTGAAGCAGCTCATTCTCTTCGATTCTCGAATGCATGATTTCTCTATTAAAAACTTTTCCAGGTGTAGGCTTATAGCAATAGGCCTTAAAGTGGTGGTGTCCCTCAAAAATCTTTGCACCTTCTTTCATTAACTCAATATCTAAATCTTCAACAATATTGCACATGAAAGGAGTCGCGAATGGGTAGGCCTTTTTCTCATTGGAAAATAGGTAGTAGTAGGTTTTTAGTTTTGCGTGATTAATAACTTGAAAGTCTTTTCCAACTCTTTCAAGCTTAAGTGCCTTGATATCGGCAGGCAGGTTTTCGTTGAGTTTGGAAAAGAGCCACTCAGGGTCAATGTCTTCTTTTATTGTTATCGTGCAGGCCGTTTTCATGGCAGAGACCATTGAGTCAGTTCGACTTGAACCTAGAGTTTTAAAGTTGGAGTGACCTAAAATAAACTCAATAGTTCTGTCCAGCATGAATTGCACAGTCTTAACTTGCGGTTGTTTTTGCCAGCCATGATAGCGAAAACCAAGGTATTGAAAAGTTAAAAGGTAGTGCCACTTTTCCATTTTATGGAGTGTATATCTTCTCAACCATTAACTGAATAATTTCATTGCCTCTAAAGCGGTTTATGCCAAGACCAAAATAAATTGTAAGGCCTTGTGATTGTGCTTGAAAAATTTCTTCAGGAGACTGAGCTCCCCATTTTCCTATAAAGTTAAAGCTAATGCCGCCAATTTTTATCCTGGGGTTGTCTTTGTGGGTGAAGACCCACTTTACATGAACATCTTTTAAAATTGTATATGAATCAAGTCGAGCATCTTCCATCCTAAAAAGAGGTTTTGCGTTGCCCATGCCAAAAGGTTCCAACATGTCGAGCTGCTTTAAGAGCGCTCGATCAATGTCATTGAAAGATATTTGGGCATCGAATATATCCTGCTTCGTTCTAGCTATTGGTGGAATGTGTGAAAGTAACATGTTGATCTTGTTCTTGAAGTCGGTAAAATTCTCTTTAGGCATCGAAAGCCCTGCTGCTGCCTTGTGCCCACCAAATTTCAAAAATAACTCTTCACATTCTTTTAGGTTATGAAATAAGTCCAAGTCACCAGCGCTTCTAGCACTGGCCTTAATAATGTTTTTATCTTCGCTGTCGGTAAATACAACTGCTGGCACCCCAAATGTTTCCACAAGCTTGCTGGCGACGATACCTATAACACCTTCATGCCAATCAGGAGAGTATACGACGCTGATCAAGTGTTCTGTGCCTCGCATTTCGCCAATGACTTGTTTTTTGGCCTCTTCAAACACTTGGGCCTGAATAAGTTTTCTTTCTCTATTGGATATCTCCAAATGACTATAGTACTGAAATGCTTCCTTGTGTTCCTTCGAGATAAGAAGGTTTAAAGCTTTTTCTGGATGGTCTAGCCTCCCTTTGGAGTTAATTAATGGCCCAACATAAAATGAGATTTTCTCGCTTGGAATCATAGGTGCATTTCTATCTTCGTCTGAGAAAAAACACTCTATACCTGCATAAGTGGTGGTTGGTATCTGCTTGAGCCCATGTCTAGTTAGCTTCATATTCATGGGATTAAGTGGTGCCATATCACAAATGGTGCCAATTCCTACGAACTGGAGAAGAGGGTAGATGCTTGGGGTCTCAATTCCATTTTTTGCTAAGAGCTCTTTTACCTTCAGACAAACTGCAAAAGCAACTCCCACTCCTGCAAGTGCTTTAAGAGGGCTGTCTGTTGGCTCATCCCTTCTGTTTGGATTCACTACAGCATATGCTTTGGGGATATGTTCTTTTGTATCTTTATGGTGATCGGTTATGATGAGATCAAGACCTTTCTCTTTGGCGTAGTCGGCCGTCTCTAGATTCGATATCCCACAGTCCACAGATATTAAAAGCCTTACGCCTTTCTCTAGTGCATTATCCACTGAGGATGGGTGAATTCCATAGCCCTCTACAAACCTACTTGGTTGAAACAATTCGACTTCCACATCTAACATTTGAAAGTACTGGTAAAACAAAGCACATGAAGTGGTGCCATCCACATCATAATCACCATAGATCCCAATCTTTTCACCACTATCGATGGCCTCAATTATTCTTTTGGCCGTCTTTTCCATATCTTTCATGTTGGTGAGATCAGGGAGTTGTCTGAGGTCCCACGAAAAAAACTCGTCGAGACGCTCCTCTGAGTATCCTCTTTTGTCTAGAAGTGCTTTTACTACTGGATGAATTGTTTCTGTATTGTGTGTGTTTGTTGTGATGGCCATGTAGGGAAGATAACATGGCCGACTTAACCTGACAGGTGTTTTTTACCAGAGGACGTAAATCCCTGAAATCATATCTTCTTCGTGCAGGTCGTCACTTCTTTCGAATAACTCTGAGAAGCTCTGGTTCTTGTCCCCATGAATTTTATCGAAATAGTTCAATGGCAGAAATGACTTGCCACAACCGCAGCATTTGTCTTGTTCTACATGGCTTTCAACTACCTGTCCGCATACGTGACACTTTCTGATGATAACTTTTTTAACTTTTTTCTTTTCCAGTTGAGGTTTCATAACTCCGCCTTTGTTGTAAAGAACTCATCGTAAAGCGGAAGGATTAATTTAGGAAAAATTTGCCTCTTATAAAGAAAAAGGGCCCCTATAGGAGCCCTTTTTGATCGGTTTTTGGTTTTATGAAATCATTTCGTCAGTACTTATATCTAGGTCCTGCTCTTTATTTTTCTTTGAACCTTTTGATTCTTTTTCGGTCTCAAAGTTTTCAAAGCTAGGCTGCCTGTCATTGAAATCAAATGCCCATGGCGCTCCTTGGTAGGGAATTGGTTGTGTCATTCCCTGAGTGGCAACTGGACTTGTCGAAGTGTAATCACCACCGTAAAGGTTGCCACCTACGTTGTATACATTCTGAGGAACTGCATTAACTTTGCTATACATGTCCTTTGTAGAGTTTGCTTGCATCCCAAGACCCATTGATTGCATCATCATCATGTTCATTGACTGCATCATCATCATTGGTGCCATCATAGTGCCCATTGTATCTACTGGGTTGCCGGCATATGAGATCTTATTTGTGTTATTCATCATCATGTTCATGATCATGAGTTGTTGCATCATCCCCATAACATCCATTGGTTGAGCAGCTGCATTTTTAAGTGCCTCTATTTCCTGTCCCAGTAGATCGATCTGAGACTTCTGTTCACATACTGCAGTTTCAAGACCTTGGTTTTTCTTTCTAAGTCTTTCGACTTCTGGGCTTTCTGCGATAACTTCATCTGCTTCTTGCTCATCAACTTCAGACTCAGGTACTGCTGGAACATCGATTTTTAGTGATGACACTGTTTCAAGAACTCCAGCCAAACCTTCCTTGTCTTCATCTGACAATTCGGAGTCTTGCTGTTCTTGAAGAAGCTCGATATAAAGTACCTGCTCTTGGATATCCCTGTTATGGGCCTCTACTTTTGAGATCAAATCTTCAGTGATTTCGCCACTAAGTTGTTCTTCAAGTTTTTGTGCTTGCTCACTGGCCTGGGCCTCAGCATCCTTAACCTTTTTCAGGGACTCAGCGACATCGCTGTTTTCTGTTGGGACTGGAACTGATACCTCTGCAGTAAGATCGACTTCATTGAAGTTTAGGTTTTGTCTTTCAGCTTTCTCCACTACAACTTGAGACGCTTCATTTTCTTCAATTTCATTTTTTTGAAGTAAATCTTTTTCTTCAAAGTTAAAGTTTGGTCTTTCGGCTTTTCCCACAATAACATTTGAAGCTTCACTTTCCTTTTTAGTTAGGTCTTTCTCCTCAAACTCGAGGTTCTGTTTCTCAGCCTTCCCTACAATCACTGTAGGAGCTTCAGTTTTCTGAGTTAGATCTACTTCTTCGAACTTTACAGGTCTTTTAGCCTTGCCAACGATTACTGGTGAAGCTTCTTGATCTTCTGTCTCAGCAATCTCTCTAGCAATATCTTCTAGCTGAGGAGCTGAAATATCTATTTGCGAGCTAGGCTTCTCAATATCCTGTTCCAGCTCCTTCTTTTTTACGTCAGATCGAAGTTCTTCTTTTATCTTCTGCTGATCAGCGGCAACTTGCTTCTCAAAGTCGATCTTATCAGCTTTAAGCTTTTCAGCTCTAAGAGTTGAGACCTCTTTTATAATGCTCATTGATTTTATTCTTTGTTCTCTCAAGTCGTCTAGTCCATCAACTGCTATAGCATCTGGCGTTAGCGCAGCAACTGCACTTGGCGACAATGCTGCAATTGCCACCGGTGATAAAACTGCCATCAAAGCAAACGTTTTAATCATTTTTGGTGTCTTCATCTCTCTCTCCTCGGTTTATGAGTACACCCATTAATACTTCAACATTGGCGCCAAGGTTACTCCGCTATGAAACGCAGTAATATCAGTTGTTTAGGAGGTTTTTGAAGTTCACCTGGGTGGAAAAAAATTCAACAGTCCTGTGAGTGTGTCAATAATTTTGACAATTTTATAGAGCCTGATGACCTGTGAACACGCTTATCTGTTGCTGGACTAGGACTGGGGGAATTAATATTTTAGAATCCATAAATTTTTGTGTATAACCCTAGTATAACAATAAGGAGTACATTTTCATGAGCGTTAAGATACCAAGAGACCCAAGCTTGAAGGTCGCACTAATTCCAATTGCCTTTCTCATTTCAATGCTCTCTTTTAATGTTTATATCTTCAGTGACGACTCTTCTTATGGGCCAAATCAGATCGCTCTTCTTGTTGCGGCCATGATAAGTGCTGGAATTGGCGTTTTTCATTTAAAACAGAACTATAAAAAGCTAGAAAAACAGGCCTTTGACTCTATAGGTGTTGCCCTTCCTGCAATTTTCATCCTTTTGGTTGTGGGTGCTTTAATAGGTGTTTGGATATTAAATGGGGTTGTTCCTGCCATGATCTATTATGGAATCAAGCTTATAAATCCAACGATATTCCTGCCCGTTACACTTGTAATCTGTTCAATAGTCTCCCTGGCGACTGGTAGTTCTTGGTCTACTGTGGGTACTGTGGGGATTGCTCTGATTGGTATTGGAAATACTTTGGGGATTCCTGAGGGGATGGTAGCTGGAGCTATTGTTTCTGGGTCTTATTTTGGAGATAAGATGTCGCCATTGTCCGATACTACAAATCTTGCTCCTGCGATGGCGGGCTCAAATCTTTTTGATCACATTCATCATATGTTCTATACAGCAGGACCAGCTGTGATTATATCATTTTTTGCCTTTTTGGGCATTGGGCTATTTTATGTGGGCGATAAGATCGACCAAGAACAGATTGCTGCTACTACAACTCTTTTAGAGTCAACGTTTAATATTACGCCATGGCTATTCTCTCTACCATTAATTGTCTTCATCATGGTCTATAAAAAGATTCCGGCACTTCCGGCCTTGTTGGTGGGAACAGTCATAGGAACCCTTTATGTAGGAATCTTCCAGGGAGAGCTCATCTCAAAGATGATGGATGAGTTTAGTCTTAAAGGTTATTACGAGCTTGTAGTTAAAACTTTGTTCGGCGGATTTAAATCAGACACAGGGAATAAAGTTGTCGACAGCCTTCTTTCAAGGGGAGGTATGTCCAGCATGTTAAATACTGTGTGGCTTATTCTAATGGCCATGGTTTTTGGCGGAATTATGGAAGCTACAGGGATGTTGGGTGCAATTGCCAAGGCCGTGCTTAAGATGGTTAGGGGACTTGGCTCCCTCGTTGCTGCAACTGTAGGATCTGGCGTCTTTTTAAATCTTACAACTAGTGACCAGTATATCGCTATCGTTGTTTCAGGAAGGATGTTTAAGCAAGCATATGATGACTATGGACTAAAACCAAAGAACCTCTCAAGAGTTGTCGAGGACTCTGCAACTGTTACATCTGTACTGGTGCCTTGGAACACCTGTGGAGCTTACTTCTCTTCGATTATGGGAGTTGCTACCTTGGCGTATTTGCCATTTGCATTCTTCAATCTTTTAACACCAATCATTTCAATTATCCTTGCCTCTACAGATAAGACAATGGAGAGGATAGAAGAATAACTAGCCGGTGATCTTTTCTAAGAGATCGCCTTGAACTGCGATTATGGCCGGAGTGGGGCGCTTTCCTTCTGGCCATCTACTCGTCGGATTCACAAGGTCTTTACTTGTCTCGCCTGGGTGCTGAACAGAAAGAAAAAGAGTTTTAAAGTCTGGGGAGAAACATGGCCCAGTAAGTTCAGCATCAACGGGTGCTGAGGCGAGTTGAATCACCTCTCCAGCTTGGGGGCCACCTGCTGGAACAATGAAAAGTCCATTATTTCCAAATCCTTTGTATGGACCTTTGTTTAAAACATTTCCTGCAATGTCGTTTGTAAACCAAAGGTTTCCATTGTTGTCGAAAACCATGTTGTCAGGACACGTGAAGCCATTGTCGTGGCCTCCAGTTTTAAATGTACTGGCCTTAAATTTTAAGGAGCCATGGTCAGAGTTATCTTCTTGGATCTTTAAGATTTGGCCGTGATAGTTTTTCTTAGGTTTGTTATTGGTGCACGCAACAAAGACATCGCCAGTAAAACTATTTATTTCTATGTCTTCTGGACGATCAAGTGGAGTGGCACCTAAAATTTTTGCGGCCTTTCGTGCATGAATCAAAATATCTAGTTGATCCTTAAAGTGCACCTTCAAAGTTGGGTTTTCTATCGTAAGTGGCATCCATTCACCCCGCTCAAGGTTTGCGACGTACAGTGTGCCTTTTTCCAGGGAATTTGATTCCTCACTTATGAATTTATATAAATGCTCATCGTTTTTGTCGTCACCAGAATAGACAACACACTTGTCATTTTTGGACATGGCACATGTGGCACTTTCGTGGGCAAATCGTCCAAGGGTAGTGTGTTTTTTTGCCTTGCCAGTCTTAGGTTCAACCTCAACAACCCAACCATAATGCTCTGGAGGGTTTTGAAAATGTTTTTCCCACTGGAGAAGGCTTTTATTTATTGCTCCATCGGGCTGTCGCTCACCATAAAAGCCGTAATAGTTTTCTTCGCATGTTAAAATTGTATTCCATGGGGTTTTACCTCCGGCACAATTAGCCAGAGTTCCAATGGCAGTCTTAGAGCCCATAACCTCGACGCCGTTGGCAAAAGGTATAGGAGTATCGCCGCGCAAACCTCTATTATATGGGTCGTTTACTTGCATCTTCCAAATATTGTTTTCTTTTTTAATTCTTATAAGTGAGCCACCAACAAGCTTTCTTTCTTTTTCCATATTGGCCTTGGTTCTATCAAGACCATTCACCCAGACAGGATTAACGTACTCATGGTTTACCCATAGAATTAGGTCGTCAGGCGATAGGGCAAGGAAGTTAATATAGTCATTGTTGAATCCAAAAACTTCTTTTTGGTTAATTGGATCACCATACTTAGTGATTATCGAATAGTTCAACCCTGGTGCTAGCGTAAGTTTATCCTCTGAGCTGGGCGCAGTTGCCGGAATGTTAAATGAATTACAACCAGAAAGAGGTCCAAGCATTGAGACTTTGCCGACAAGTAGCGAGCTATAACCAAGAAATTGAAGAAATTTGCGTCGAGAGTGCACCACAATTATTACCTTTTTAAATTTATTTAATGAAAAGAATTATATAAATTTTGTGTGTAACGAACAACGAAGACGAATTTGCCAATTATGTCTGTCAATTTGACTAGTTTGTTAATTATATCTTAATACAACATAAAACATTGAATCCTTAAATATCAAGCACTTACACCCTGACTTCATAAAAGTGAATTTATTCTTTTTCTCGATGTTAAAATTATTTCATGAAAAAGAGCAAAGCAGTCGTCGCTCTATTTAACTGCGGCGGTAAAAAAGACATTGTTAAAAGAATTACTGAGTTGGATGACACTTCGATAGAAATTAAGACTATTGAGTCTGTTGAATCTGCGTTCTCTTATGTAAGAGATATTAAAAGTAACGAAAAGCATGTCTTGATTTTTAGGGTAAATGGAAAAGCTGAACTTGCAGCCGCGATAGCAGTTTTAAAGGCATCAAAAGGTCTAATTGAAAACAAAAGACTTAGACCTGTTGCTTTACTAACTGAAGAGAGTATTCAAGTTGAGGAGATGTTGGTTCTACACGGCTGTAGAGATATTTATTCAAGCTCGGTAGATATTGGAAAACTTCTTAAAAAACTAAACTACTGGTTTAAGTCCTACTTTGCATCACCAGATACTGAAGATGAGGAAGATGAGGACTTCATCTTTGGAAGTTCTAAAGATTTAGGACAAGAGGTGGATCGTATCTTCAAAAGCCATGTTGGAGAGCTTCCAGAGGAAACAAGAATTAAAATGGATTCTTTTATTGGTTCTAAAAAAGAATTGGTAAATGGAATTAATATGGAGTCTGGGGTGCTGGAAACTCAGCTAAAAATGGCCGGAGTTGAACACAGTCACACGTGTGTGTTGGATTACTTTGGTGAGAATATGATCGATCTTGAGATATTCTCAAAAGATGATATTCCTGCAGATGGTGAAGTCAATGTTACTATACGCTTTGTTTATGATGGTTGCTCAGTGGATATTTTAACGAAAGGTTCAATAGAATCCTATGAAGAGGTTGATGAAGGCAATTATATGCTCAATGTAAAACTTCAAAAAGATGAATCTGCAAAAATAGAAAACTTCATGGCCTTATTTCAGAAACGTCAGGATGAAGTTTTACAGTTTATACGTGAAGCTCAAGGAATTCCTCTAGTGTGAATATTGATTGTTAAGAAAAACTAAGTCCAAGATCTGCATTTTTTCCAATTCTGACGTATGTTTGCCTAGAGCTAAAGGGTTTCTTGGTGTATAATAATAGTATGAATAAAGTTTATAAATCCGGTGACAAAGTCTTAGGCAAAATTGAGGTCGTCAATCTAGACGATGTTGTAGAGGACTGTGAAAGCTCTTCTCAAGATCTTTATGCATATGCTGCTTTATTGGACGGGCTATCCCCTTACGGGGATGGAACTGATACTAGTGTAAACCTATAAGCCCCCATGATCTCCATAGTTATTCCTATGGTTCAAACCACAGAGTCCTTAAAGAAAAACCTTTGTCGATTAGAAGGCCACTCCAAAGTTTTAGAAATTATTCTTGTTGATAATGCTAGAAAGAATCTGAGAAGTTATATACCCAAGTCATCCAAGGTCAAATATATTAAATCGGATCGTCTAAGAAATCGCTCCCATGCAAGAAATTTGGGCGCATTTACCGCCAAGGGAGAAATCATCCTTTTTGCAGACCAAGAGGTTAGCGTTCCGGTTGAGTTCTTGGAGGAGGCAGAGTGTTTTGACTCAACAGACTTCGATGTTGTAATTCCTAAAGTTAGGCCTGTCTACTCTAGGGAAGGAGTTGCTCAAAGGACATACTCTGAAAAGTATGCACAAGTCTCCAGAGAAAGCTTTTGTACCTTTTCAAGGTTTGATCTCTCTCTCCCAAATTTGGACAGTGCTTGTTTTATGGTGAGAAAAAAGTTCTTTAATAAAACTGGTGGCTTTGATCCCAAGTTTATTCGTTTTGAAGACCGGCATTGGGGAAGGTTGGCCATTTTGAATGGAGCGAATTTTAAATGTGTACCTGTACTATGTGATAAAGACATTCAAGATTTAAATCTTATCTCCTACTGTATAAAAAATTTCATTGATGTTTTTTTCCGCACTCTTTCAAATCGATTGTTAAGTGTTAATAAAAACTTAAATAAAGGTTTTTTGTATTGGTTCAGTTTTCTGTACCCTGTGAGCAGAAAAAAATTAGAGCATCCTGTGAAAAAGCTTTATTCATTTCACCTGGGAAAGGAACAATTAATTTGTACAGGGAATTTAAGCTACATTTACAATGAAAGGAAGATTAAACTTTTAAACTCTCAGAATCTAAAGTTTACAGTCTTAAGCGAGCTGGAATCGAATGAATTTCTAAATCTCGATTCCAATGACTATTTTCTAGTCCTAAAAATTGCAAAGAAACTAAAAAATATTGGCATTAACATTGAAAAACGAGGCCCCAGTGAACAAAGTACTTAGTGAAAAATTTTTTAAAGATTACTGGATGAAATCATTTTATCACTTCAAAAGTATTCAAGAAATTGAATTTAGCTCAATGGCAATCGATAAGATCCTAAAAGATCAGTTTTTGGAACCAAGAGACTTTATGCTCGCCAAAGATGGGCAGTTCGTAAGTGAACAACTTTTGACCTCCATAAGCTCAAAACCAATGTTCAATAGAAGAGAGCGCATTGTCGATAGCTCAAAGGCACTGAAACTTGTAAAATCTAAAAATTGTTCCTTGAAGATATTTGGAGTGAATCGTTGGAGTAAGACAATCTCTACTGAAAAAGATAAACTTCAGGCCCTCACAAATCACTATTGTTCGGCAAACCTCTATTATACCCCTTCAAATGGGTGCTGCTTCTCAAGACATAAAGATGGTTATGATATTTTTATTTATCAAGTGGAGGGAAGTAAAGAGTGGTATTTGGGAGAGATAAACGAAGATGGGGAAGAAAAGAAGCATAAAGATTCCGACACAAAAATTATATTAAACGCCGGTGATATTCTTTATTTACCTGCCAATATTGCACATTATGCAAAGTGCACCACAGACGCATCAATTCATTTGACCTTTGGGCTGCATAGGCCAGACTACTTTTCTATGTATGAGTACTTTTTGGAAAAACTTAGGCCAAAGTATGAAAAGGAATTTGAGATGCTACCATCTGAAAACAGCTATAATAAAGATGCCCTTAGAAACAAAATGAGTGCTATGCAAGTCGAATTAAAAGCAATGTTCTCTCAAGCACAAGCTGTAGATGAATTCTTGAACTATTATTTAAATGAGTCAATTAGCATTAAAGATAAAACACCAGGTGATAGTATATGAAGGTAAATTTAAATCGAGATGTTGTATATTTTATGGATGGGGAGAGTCTAGTAATAACAGATTTAAATGCTGATGCTCAAGTATATAAGGTAAGCGGAGCTTTAGCTAAATTCTCATACGAGCTATTTCAAGGGGAATCTACATTTCAAGAGCTGTCTGAAAGATTTGAAAAGGATGAAATCGAGCAGGTAAGAAAATTTTTACAAGATCTTCAGTCCTTGGCCCTTGTAAAATTGGTGGAGAGTAAAGATTAGTCTAAAATTTGTTGTCTTTCTCTTGGAGTTGGCAAACTACAGACGTCTTTTTTACCAAAAAGCTTAATTCGATTTTTGGCGACCAAGTCATAGAACCAGTCTCTTAGAGCTTTCGGTATAATCTTAAAAATTTGCAAAATGCTCCAGGGAAGGCCTAGCTTTGATGCAATGGTTAAAACAGCATCTGACTTGATTAGAGTCTGGGAACTTTCTACAAGGATTACGCTATCGACGTTTGCGAGTGGTTGATTTGCTAAATATTTCTTTGCGGTCTCGCCCTGTAAAGGTGCAAAGTAAAATGTCTGCAGCTTATCAGCTTTTAAGACAAAACCAACAAAGGAATCGCAAAGAGCGCAATCGCCATCAAAAAAAATTATAGGTTTTTCCATCACGAAATACTCGCTACATCTGACTCACTTAACTCTTTGAGCTTTTTTGCGATGATTGCAACATAGTAAATAGGTTCACCGCCAATATTTAAACGGTGCTGATATCTTTTATAAAGTTCAATTTCCAATATTTCTTCATTAAGCATATATTGAATTAATTTCGAGAATTTACTTTCATGGCCTGATTTTAAGAAGTCCGACCTTATATTGAACGCGACGTACCCATTGAGTTCAATAACGTCATATGCGTTGTAAAATGCCAAAGGTGGAATATCTCCGAATCCCAAAGCTGCTACGACCGTTAACGCATTAAACTTATATTCTTTCAGATACTTGCTTTGTTCTTCTGTAAGGTTGGTTAGGTCCGCCACTAAATAATTGTCATAAACCCATGGACGATCTCTCATCGCGGCTTTTTTAGCTGCTGGGATAATGTCAACTCCAACGATATTTCTGATGCCAAGGCCCTGCAAGGCCTCTCCTTCCATGCCATTGCCTGCACCAAAATCTAGAACTCTTAAATCTTCAGGCTTTTGATTTTGTTCGTTTAGGACGTCTCCTAGGAGGTTAGTGACCCTGTTGGGACTATTGCACATCAACGTTCTATAAAAAAGAGTCTCATAAAGCCCAGGGACAGAGTAGACATCTGTGTAATCATGAAAGCGAATCTTAGTCCATTTATCTTCTATGAGAACCTCACACCACTCTTCGTCTTGTTCCAACTCTGCGATCTTTGGAAATCGAATAGGATAAGGCCCGTTATTTATGACATTTTCAAATGGTTTGGATGTAAGTTTGCTTTCGCTCATGAATCCTCACTAGCAGTTATAAGTTTACCTTCATATCTTGCCTAACTTTATCCCATGAAACAAGTCTAGATATGCCATAGGGTACGCGGCCTGCATTAATTAACCTCATGTGCTGGAAAGTATATCAACATTATTTGAGTGTTTTTGTCATTCTGCTTAGTGGATTTTCGTGTAGTAGTTCACCCCCTAAACGGTTTCAAGAGGTGGAGGATAATAAAAAGAAAACAGAACAGGAGTTACTGCTAGAGGAGTACGAAGCCCCCTTTGATGTGACTCGAGAATATAGACCTGGTGACTGGGAATATGACTTTTATGAATACTAAGGCTTTTTTTTATATAATTTTGTTTTTTGCTTTAATTAATCAATCTACAATTTCCAAAGTTAAAATAACGGGAAAAGTATTTGAAGGAAAAATACTGAAAGTTAAAGAAGTGCTGTTTAAGGATTCATCTCAAAAAAATATTGTGGTTTTAATGAAAACTCCAAGGGGACATCAAGAGATGATTGTTGACCTGGGGGACTCTGAAAGAATTAAGGAACAAGCACAGACAGGAACAAAGCTTAAAGTTGAAGGAATTATTATTAAAATAGAAAATAAGGAATTCTTACTTGCAAAAAGAGTGGCGGTTGGCAAAAGACTGTTAAAAGTAAATAAGGGCCGAAAGTTAAGGAGGCCCTAGTCTTTTAAAACGAGAACACCATCTGGGCCATGTAGACTAAGTATGATAGGCAAGCTCTCACTAAAAACTTCATTAATATCAAACCTTAGGTCCTGTGTGATTTCTTCCTCATCGAGGAACTGATGATCCAGTCTCAGCAGGGTCGCGGAGCATTGAACCGGGAAACTCTCTTTGCAACTTAAATAAGGAACCAATTGAAATTTTGCAGGATTAAACCCCTCTGGATAGCGTACTTTGATATTAATCTCGCTTCCACTCAAATGTGCATCTTCTATTTTGAAGTTTTTAGTAAAGTCGTATGACATGACTGAAGAGCAATATGTAATCAATGTTGCTATTAGTAATTTGATCATTGCAAACCTCCATCTGGGTATCTCATTCTACACCTGGGCAACTTTTAAATATATACTGGTATAGCTAAAGTCTAATCGCTAGATTCCTTTTCTTCTGGAAGAACTTGAATGATATCGTTTTCATCTTCGACTTGTTCCCTTTGTTGATTGAATTCACCTCTGTCATACCTTTTTTCATTCCACATATCGCCGCAACTCACAAACATCAAGGTGCATATTACAAATGTTAGGCCCTTCATAAAAACTCCTTTAAAAGGAGATTCTGCAAGATTTAGTCCGGCCTAGAAATTTGACCTTTCCAGTAGTTTTTTTGCTTCTTAAAGGGCATAAGTAGCAGGTTCTTAATCCGGTTATCTTCTGGGGACATATATCCCGGAACACCGATGACAACTTTTTTAAAGTTAGCATTTTCAGTGAAAGTGTTATGAATTCGATCCCAAAAGCTGAAAACTACCGAATAGTTGGAATCTGTTTCATTCCGAAATTGAGAGTGATGCATTTCATGCATTCGTGGTGTAACTATGAAGAACTTAAGAGAGTTGTCAATGGTCAGTGGTAGCCTAATATTACTATGATGGAACAGCGTGGCCATTTGGAAAACAAATTCATATGACAAAAAAACAAGTAATGTTGGGCCTATTAAGAGCATTTGCAAAAAACGAAATATTGATGATATTGCAACCTCAGCTAAATGGAATCGAAAGCCTGTAGATGCATCCATATCTTGATCGATATGATGAATGTTATGAAACCTCCAAAGAAAATTAATTTTATGGTTTAATCTGTGCCAGTAATAGAAGGTAACATCCATTAATAAGAAACCTGCTACAAACTGTACGCTTGGCAGGGAAGGTAAAAAATTCAATACGCCCCAATTAAAATCAAAGGCAAATAGTATGGAAGGTCTAACAGTTAGAGAAGCAGTGATATAAGTTAAGAGGGCCATAGAACTATTCACAAACAGACGCTTTTTAAAATTTTGTTTGTGCTTTACCAGAGGAAACTTCAATTGAATCAAGATTAAACTAAGGCCAAATAAGACCAATAAGCCTATTAGCAGTGGTTTATTCATTAGAAACGATTCACTCATTTTAGAGTTAAGAATGTGTCTTCACTTCTTAACATGTATAGGCCAATACAGGCCGCCAACATTGGCCAAGCTGCAAAGAAAAGTAGGTTAGACCATGGATCTAGGTATTTTTGTAAAGCTGAAAAAGTTGATACTGCATGCAGTATTAGGATGGCACCGTAACTAACTCGTTTGAATATGCCTAAGACAAACATGATGACAATCAGCATCTGTATTGACCCAACAATGTAAATACCTGTAGAGTTCATTTCAGATATAAAATAAAATTTTTTCCATACCGCCATCGCGTGTTGAGGATTGATAAACTTATCCATTGTCCACATAAACATAACTAGAAATACGGAAACCCTTAGCAAAAATAGGGTTAGTTTTAACTTTGATGTGCTCATGATTTAACTCCTTCTAAACTTGTGGAATTTCTCCACCACCTTAAGAAGTTTTTCTGGTTTGTTGGCCTGCTTCCACTGGCCGGCTAAATATTTATTAGCCTCAGGGTAGCTGGGATAAAGATGAATTGTACCTAAGATCTTATTTAATCCCAAGTTATGCTTCATCGCTAAAGTGAACTCTGCAATTAAATCTGCAGCATGTGTGCCAACTATTGTAACTCCTAGGATCTTGTCTTTTCCTTTGACTGTAATGGCCTTAATAAATCCGAAATCTTCTGAGTCAGCTATTGCACGGTCAAGATCGTCTAGTCCATATGTGGTTACATCATACTCAATTCCTTTACTCAGAGCTTCTTGTTCGTTAAGTCCAACCCTTGCAACTTCTGGGTCAATAAAAGTACACCAAGGTATACAGGAGTAATCCACTTTGAACTTCTTAAGTGGTGAGAAAAGTGCATTAACACTTGCGTACCACGCCTGGTGGGAGGCTGTATGTGTAAATTGATAAGGCCCCGCAACATCTCCACAAGCATAGATGTTTGGAAAGTTTGTTTGAAGGTATTTATTGGTGGCAATCGTTTTGTTACTTTCAAGCTTTACTCCGATTGTCTCAAGCCCGAATCCATCCACATTGGGGGTCCTGCCCAGTGCCAATAAAACCTTGGAAAATTCTAATCTGACCTCTCCGTCGGGACCATCGCAAATCAAAAAGTCTTTATCTTGTCCACTTTCAAATCGCTTGGCCTTGTGAGCACACTTTACAACTATTCCTTCGCTTGAAAACTTCTTGTGAACAAAGTCAGATACATCCTGGTCTTCAACTTTCATTAGTCTTTCGCCCATTTCAACGATCGTAACGTTTGATCCCAATCTACTAAAGGCCTGTGCCATTTCACAACCAATAGGGCCTCCACCTAGAACGACAAGGTTCTCAGGAAGCTTGGAAATGCTCCAAAGGTTGTCACTTGTTAAATAATCAATCTCATCAATTCCTTGAATTGGAGGTACACTTGGCCTTGCTCCTGTGGCGATTACAATATTTTTAGATCTTAGGACTTGGCCATTGACCTTAACCTCCCAGGGACTTAATATTTGAGCTTTCCCTTTATGGCAATCTACTCCCAAGGACGTGTATCGTTCTACCGAGTCATGCGGTTCTATGTCTTGTATAACTTTCTTTACTCTTGTCATTACTTTTTCAAAGTCTACTGAGGGGGTTGAAGAGGATATACCAAACTTCTCAGAGTGCTTTATTTGATCTACGATCTTACTACTCTTTATTAATGCTTTGCTGGGTACACAGCCGGTGTTTAAACAGTCTCCACCCATTTTATGTTTTTCTATGAGGGCAACTTTTGCCTTAACAGCTGCAGCTATATAGGATGTAACTAGTCCACCGGAGCCAGCTCCAATCGCAATTACATTATAATCAAATCTCTTGGGTCTCTTAAATCCCTTATATACTTTTCTCTTTTTAACGGTTGAAAGAATAAAGTTTGCGATGAGGGGAAATAGGCCCAGTAGTGTAAAGGATAAAACTATTGTTGGATTTAAGATGTCGGAGAGACTGTTAATTTTACTTAGTTGCTTTCCCGCATTAACATACACGAAAGTGCCAGGTAGCATACCTAACTGGCTGACCCAATAAAAACTTAATAACTTCATGGGAGTGAGTCCCATCACCAGGTTAATTACAAAGAAAGGGAATATAGGGATTAACCTCAGGGAGAGCAGGTATATCTTTCCCTCTCTTTCGATTCCTTTTTCTATCTCATCCATCTTTTCTCTGAATCTTTCTTTAACCCAGTCTTGAAGGACGAATCTACTAACAAGGAATGCAATACTTGCTCCAATCGTGCTTGCAAAGGATATTAAAAGTAATCCTTTGAATAGGCCAAAGAGAAAACCTCCCGCAAGAGTTAGCACTGCAGCCCCCGGTATCGATAGGGCCGTTACACAAACGTAAACTAAGAAGAATGCTCCCAGTGAAAGAACGAGATTCTCATTGGAGTAAGATTTTAAATCATTTGCGTTTTGTTTTAAAAAATCTAAGGATAGGTAATCAGAAAGGTTGAAGTAATTGTATGAAAAAACAATCCCTAAAATTGCTAAGATAAGAATAAGTAGCTTCTTCTTTGTTTTCATCTATTTGCCTTTATGTTCATTTAGAGACCAATCATAGTCTGTGTAATCAATTGATGACGTTCTTAATTTTTTTAGTGGGGTGTTTAAATCCATATGTCGATTGAGAAATTTTTTCAAATCCAACTCAGAACCAAAATCTTCATCATACCACTTGAAGATTTTTGAAATTTCAAATTCATTTTTGTCGGGGAGGTACCTGTTTCTATTTGAATCTTTTAAAAAAGTTTTTGTTGCCTCTTCCAAATTCTTTTCAAGATTAGTCGCCGTGTATGCTATAGCTTGTAACTTTGGGCAACCTATAGATGCACAGACTACTGCAAAATGAATTCGTGGCTCTTTAAATTCTTTTCTAATTATTTCATGTTCGATTTGGTCTAAATGCATCTTCTCTTCAAGTAAACTGAAGAAGCGTAGCTTCCAGGGAGAACTAAATAGGCCACCTATATCTTTTATGCTATCAACTGGATAGTGATCTAAGATCAATTTTATAGTGAAAGCATTGTAGGCATTTATTAAGAATGCAAGTTGTTGATCTTTTTTCCAATTTTTATAGTGGACTCGTTTTACACTGCTAAGTTTAATTAGGTACTCATTAAGTTGCTCGGGTTGTGCTTTTAGTGCTTTGTAGTTTATCGAAGATGTTGGACCTAAATCTTTTAGGTGTGTGCTAAGAATTTTTGTAAACACCTGGTGAGTATGGTCAAACTCTTCAGCCGCTAAATTGGTACATAAGACAAATAAAAATAGAATTATTGATTTTTTCATAATGTTTATATATAAACATTAAAAACCTAAGGCAAGTGAATTTTAATGAAGAGTCCAGAGTCCAACAATCATAAAAAAATGCTCAAACTATTAAACGATCCCAAGGTGCAGGCCTGGAGAGCTGTCATGTCTACGTTCGAAGGAGTAATTGAGCTACTAGAAAAGCAGCTAAGTGAGCAAGGTATACATATTTCTAGATTTTTAATAATGTTCCATCTGTATTTTGAAGGGTCTCTTTCCGCTGTTGAGCTCGCTAGAAAACTTAGGGTCACCCGTGGAAATATATCTACCTTTATAAAAAGACTAGAGGCAGATGACCAGATCGAAATCTGTGCTTCCAGTCCCAGTGAGTCGAGACCTAAGTATTGTCTAACTGATTCTGCTTCGGCTGATTTTGAACCTATATTTACAAATCATGCCGAGCTTGTAAAAAAATTGATACCTGGTTTAAGCAAGGACTTAAAAGCTAAGCTTGAAAAGATTTAAGCGGCGAGCTTTCGCCGCTTGATGAGTTTAGGCCGGTGATCTTCTCTGTGTCCTAACTCTAGTTGCAGGTCTTTCTTTAATACCAAGATAACTTGCTCCAAGCACTAAACCATATACCAAATGACCAATTAAGCTGCCCATTGCCACCGATCTCATTTCAGGATTGGCAATCGGACCAAATGCCTCTCCACCCAGCATTATTGGCATTAGTATTAGACCACCGACTATCCACCACGCAACTCCATAGGCTGCTCCCCAGCCAGTTCCATTTTTGTATGTGGAAACTCGTTTATTAAATAATGCACCAAATATTGCACCTATCAATGCGCTATTAAATAAATGATATATCCATCCAACAAAAAGACTCGTAGAACCCACCACCATAGCGACCATTTTCATCATTGGTGTCTCACCACCATCTGGTGTCGGTGCGTTCATAACTGTCATGAGTATACCAAATACGGCACCGGCAATTAGGCCGGCCACTATCCCTGTTCCTATTTTTGACTGCATAACTTCCTCCTTGAAGTAAAAAGTGCGTTTAATACAATTTGCGCGCTTTAAATATAAGATGAGCAAGTTTTATGCCATCAATAGCATTTAATTGATTTTTGCCTCAGGGTAGAATGTTTTTAAAGCAAAGAAATAGGCACTAATACATCTTTGTGCTTGAGCTTCACATACGAGTTCTTTTTTCTCCTTGTCCCACCGCACTTTAAAGCTTTCTTTACCAACTTTAAATACCTTATTTCCTTTCTTGCCTTGGAGACTTCCAAGGGGGATTATAAGCTTCTTATCAACCAAAAGAGACCACTCCTTTTTGTGGTATTCGTTGGATGTTATATTGACTGGAAAGTATGTTTTATTCTCTCTTTCGTAACCTTGGTAGGGACTGCTCGAGTAGTCTCGCACAAATCCAGTCTTAGTCGAAAGGGTTAAAGCGTCCGGGTTTTCCTCCAAGTACTTGTGCAAGTTTATGTGTGCTGTTGGTAAAGGGATTAGCGGTGTGCCCTTATACTTCCCAGTTATGGCCTTCAATTCAAGTTGACTCCATAGGCTTTCTGTCTGTCTATCGTAGAGTAGGACATCACTTTGATAAAGAAGTCCTGAAACTCCAAATTGCAATGTTCTTCCTCCATAATCTGAAAGAAAAATGATACCACTTCCACATAAAGGACAGTAGGTTACGGCTATATTGAACTCAGAAATTTGATCATTTACAACCTCATGCCAATTTAAAATTGGGATTGGATATGCCTTTTTTACTCCTCCTACTTCTATAACTAAGGCACGGGCATCGGGGTTGAAAACACTCTTGGCCTTTTTAGAGCCTATGAATTCGGGCGAATCAATTGAGGGAATTCCATCTTTTGGGGGACCGCCGCTAAGTATGTCTTCAATTGGAATTAGAGGATCTTCTATCTTAAAACCGTTCTTTCGCGTCGTAGCAGAGATAAGCAGTAGTGATATAAATATTAGAAGAAAATTTTTCATAAAGCAAATCTAGTGCAGTAACAGTGCCATTAATGAATATGGGCCTAGACAAAGCTTTACCCTTTATTTCTTTACTCGATGAACTTGATTAGGATTGTTCTATGAAACAGGCCTATCTTGATACGCGATTTAGTACCGAAAAAATTTGTAAACCGCTAGAAGTGGAAGATTTGGTCGTACAAACATGTCCTGATGTTAGTCCTCCAAAGTGGCACATGGCACACACCACTTGGTTTTTCGAGAAATTTATTCTTCAACAATATGATAAAGAATATAAGGTTTTTGAATCAAAGTATAACTACCTTTTCAACTCCTATTATAAAACGGTCGGCAATCACTGGCAGAGGGTGGATAGGGGGAAGTTAAGTCGCCCAACAGTGAAAAGAATTTATGAATATAGAGAGTATGTTGATAATGCCTTAACTAACCTTATAGATCGTCAGCTAAATGAAGAAATATCCAAGTTAATCGAGATTGGGATTAACCATGAGCAACAGCATCAAGAACTTCTTCTTATGGATATTAAACATATACTATCGCTGAATATTGAGTGCCCAGCATACCTTGAGAATAATCTGGAGAGGCCTGAAAACACTTCTTCTGAAGGCTGGCTGTCAATTGAACCTGGCACTTACGAATTTGGGTCTGCAGAAGAGAATCGTTTTTTCTACGACAACGAGGGACCTGCACATAAGCGTCTGATTTCAAGCTCAAAAGTTATGAAGGCATTTGTTACTAACGGACAGTATCTGGATTTTATTAATGATGGAGGTTATGAACGTCCAGAATTGTGGCTTAGTTTAGGTTGGGACTGGGTTAATCAAAATCAGGTAAGTGCTCCATTGTATTGGAAAAAAACAGAAAATGGATGGAAAGAGTATACACTGCATGGAGAAGTTAGATTGCAAAAAGATTGGCCTGTTCAGCATGTCTCCTTATATGAGGCCGATGCTTTTGCAAGATGGAGTGGTATGCGGCTTCCAAATGAATTTGAGCTTGAGTTTTTATTAAATTTGGAGCGAATTTCCAGCCAACCAAATTGTCTTCATTCGATCAATAAAAATCAATCCTATTACAATCTATGGTCCTGGAGCTCTTCTCAGTATCAAGCATATCCTGGATATCAACCGTACGAAGGTAGTTTGGGAGAGTATAACCAAAAGTTCATGTGTAATCAGTTCGTATTAAGAGGTGGGTCATATGCAACACCTAATGGACACCTACGATCCACATACAGAAACTTTTTTGAACCTTGGCAACGATGGATGTTTTCCGGACTGAGGCTTGCCATGGATACACAATAGGAGGGAAGAGTGGAAATGAATAAAATTGAAAAGCTCGAACAAGATGTACCTTTCAAAGTAGACGTTTACAAAGGTCTAACCTCAAGCCCGAAGGAAATTAGCTCCAAGTACTTCTATGACGATGAGGGGAGCTTAATTTTTCAAGAGATCACAAGAATGAAAGAGTACTATCCAACTCGCCTGGAAATGGATGTTTTTACTCGAAACAAATCTGATATTGTGAAAAGGATTGAAAACGATAGGATCGATGTTGTTGAGTTGGGGGCCGGGGATGGACACAAAACCAAAGTACTACTTGAAGAGATGTCGAAACAGAAAAAACGTACTAAGTTTTTTCCAATTGATATTTCTGAAAAGGCCATAAAGGAGCTTCTCAAGAATATACAATCTGGTCCAGGACTTGAAGTCCTTCCAGTGGTTGGAGATTTTTTTCATGGACTAGGCAAAGTTGTGGAGGAATCTTTAAATCAAAAGCTGGTCTTATTTCTAGGCTCTAATATTGGAAACTTTGGTCCTGGAGAACGAATTTCTTTTCTAAAGGGCTTGAAGGACTCGTTAAATCCTGGCGACATGATTCTTATTGGGCTTGATCTTAAAAAAGATATCCAAAAGTTGATGGACGCATACTCCGACCCCCACGGAGTTACCGAAAGGTTTAATCTCAATCTGCTAAAAAGAATTAATCGAGAATTAGGCGGGAATTTTAAACTCAATCAATTTTACCATCACGCCTTTTATAATCCGAGAAAAGGGGCCATGGAGAGTAGTCTTTTGTCTCTTAAAGAACAAGAGGTCTATATTGAAGAGTATGGAACAAGTTTTCACTTTGACGAGTTTGAACCAATTCTTCTTGAGCACTCTTACAAGTTTACCCTAAGTGAGATTCAAAATATAGCCCATTTAAGCGGGCTTGACTTAGTTGAAAACTTCTTTGACTCCTCAAAGGGATACGTCAATAGTCTCTGGAAAGTTAAGGCCGAATCTCACCTACATTAAATGATGTAAAAAATTAAAAAACCTCTATAATGAGGTATGAAAATTTATATAAAGCTAGTTTTTGCCATGATTCTTTGGGGGGGCACTTTTATCTCGGGTCGAGTTTTAAGTCAGGACTTCCATCCATTTACAATCGCTTTTTGGCGCTTTGCAATTGCCTCTGTGTTTTTGTCTGCGGTTTTAATAAAAGATTCAAGAGCTTTTCCAAGCCTAAATAAGTATAAGGTGTTTAAAGTTGTATTACTAGGTCTAAGCGGTGTCTTTGCTTATAACTATTTCTTTTTCAGCGGTCTTAGTAGTGTTGAAGCCGGAAAGGCATCTGTCATAATTGCTATAAACCCAACAGTCACAGCATTTATCGCATCTGTTTTCATGGGGGAGGGGGCATCGTTTAAAAAAATTGTTGGAATTTTTACAGCCCTCTCCGGAGCCTTAGTAGTAATAACTAAAGGTGAGGTGTTGAAGTTAAACTTTGAAGAGTTTGGTTATGGTGAAGGTTATTTACTTTGTGCCGTGTTATGTTGGGTTGGATATACATTAATTGGAAAGGTTGCTCTTAAGAAACTTACAGCATTGGAGGCCACCACTCTTGCCTGTATTTGCGGTACACTGATGCTTGCTCCTTTTGCATATTTTTATGATGGTTTTGAGCTAGTTGCAAAAGCCAACCTAAAACAGTGGTGGCATTTGTTCTACCTGGGATCTTTGGGCACAGGACTTGGGTTTATATGGTTTTATGAGGGTATACAACAAATCGGTGCATCGCGGGCCGCCTCCTTTATAAATCTTGTTCCTGTAGCTGGTGTATCAATAGGGGCAATCGCACTAGGAGAGAAAATAAACAACTCTCTTTTACTTGGAGGCATCCTAGTATTGTTTGGGATAAACTTAGTTAATTGGAGTGCTCAAAAAACATTACCAAGGCACTAATTGTGCTCTTTTGAGGATGTCCATTGTGAGCTCTTTTCTTCAGTGCTTCTACAATCTTTTGAAGCGGTGACATGTAAGATAGCTCTGACCAAATTCTTTCATCTCTTTCATTATACAACTCCTCCATGTATCTTCGCTCTTTGAGATAACTTGGCTTTGGTGCATTGCCTGTCCAAAATATTCCCACAAAATGACCATCTTTATTAAATACAGGGGAGCCGGAGTCACCATGAGAAAAGTCGCATCCTATTGGAATACTCCACACTGCGTAATTAACCGGATTGACAGTGTCTGGATCATGGATGAGGTTAGGAGCCGAACTAAAACTTTTACAAAATTCATCGTGAGTAAATAGAAGGGATCTCTTCGGATTTTTCCATCCACCGTGTCCGTAAGAAAAAAGTGGGCCTGAAGTTGTTATGGAATGGGCCAATGTGAAGCTTGCTAGTAACTTTTCTTTATTTTGTGGCACATCTATTTCAAAAATCGTTAGGTCTGTCTCTTTTACGCCTACAATAAATTCTTTACAAGAAAATGACTCCTTTAAAATTGAAAAACGAGCTCTATTAAGGCTGTAACAATTTAATGGTGATGGAAGAACGTGAAAGTTTGTTGCCATTAAGTGCTTATTGTTATGTTTTCCAAGATAAAAGGAAGTTCCTCCCAAGAATTGGGCAACAATAACGGCATTTTGCTTAAGTTTCTCCGGGACTTTATTAATTGTGTCGGATGTTACTGGTTGTTTTGACCATGATGGTCCCAATTGATAGGGGTTGTCAGCTGAAATTGCCGTAAATGAGACAAATGAAGTTATTAAAGCGACCAAAAGATTCATGGGCTTTAAGTATCAAAAATAAAATGGCCTTGCAAGGCCAATTCAGTTCTTGCAAGGCCGCCTAGGAGTGGAAGTTGTTACTCTAAATGTGACTTTAGCATCCAACTAAACTTTTCGTGTTCTCTCAATGTAGCTACTAGGAAATCCTCCGTTCCCGGATCGGCCTCCATAAGCTCTTCTTTTTT
>PBFR01000001.1 GCA_002718735.1 Halobacteriovoraceae bacterium
AAAGTCCTTTGGCATATGAAAAAGAATTAACTGACAAAGCTAGTTAGGCTTGTTCAGAAAGTGCCCGAAGATCTGTCCAACCAACGGGGTTCACTCCATAACAAAGAATTTATTTACAACAAATGAACGAAAAACATTACTTATATGAACAAGGGCTTAAAATGAAGAAACTATTAACTGGATTAACACTATTAGCTTCATTATCATCATTTGCCGGCAATCCTTTTGCCAGTAATTGTGAGGCAGAGATAAAAGAGACATTTGCTAGTGACTGGAACATTGTTGATTCTACTCTTGATACATTGACAAAAAATCAGTACCTAGAGCTTCCCATTACTTATAAAAAAACTAACTCTAAAGGTGTAGAGCCAACAATACATTACCGAGAAACAGTAGATGGGCAGTTTTCAATATTGTTAAAAGATTATAGTGATAAGACAACGGAGAGAAATCTCGATTGTTGGCATACAACATATGTACTATTAGTTATGGATAGAGCATGTAATAAGCTTGTTTTCTCAGAAACCTCAGGAAATGAGTGCTCAAGAAACTACTCTGAATACAAAGGTTATGCTGATCAATTTACCTTTGATTAAAAAAATTACATAGATAACACTAGCTATCGATTAAGTCTCTGTTTAGGAAAGCAGAGACTTGAAACAAAATTCACTTCGATCACGAAAGATCGTCTTTAAAATCACGGTATGATCAACATTATTTGCAAGACAAAGAATTTATAAACACGGTTTTAATATAAACCATTACTTTAATAAACGGAGAAAAAATGAAACTTTTAACGGCGATATTCCTCTTATCAATATTTAGTTTTTCTATGTTTGCATCAGCTTCTACAGAATGCACTATTTCGAAAAGAAATGGTGGTTTTGTTATCGAGGAGCAAACCAGAAGTAGAAAAATCGTAGAAACTCATTTCGATAAAAACTTAAATCAGACTTTAGATGAACTAACTCTTCTCATTGACAGAGGCGAATGCTTATCTCCAAAAGCAGAGAAATGTGAGTTAAGTGAAAGAAATGGTGGCTTTGTTGTTCAAGGAGAAAAACGTGGATTAAAAAGTTCTTTCAATAAACAACCAAGTGAAAGCGTAATAGATTTAGTCGCGCTAGTCGAAGCAAAAGTTTGTTCCAACGAAATAGTAGAATTTATGATCAATTCTGAAAAATCAAAGTAAACTAAGAGTTTATTCTAAAAGAGTAATTTTATGAAAAAGGTGATAGTTGGATTTAGCTTATTACTTTCTATTTCGTCATTAGCATCAAGCTATACTAGTTGTTACTGTAAGGGAGAACAATTTTCGAAAAGAGTAGGAAATTCTAGTTATGCATTTGATAGCGAACAAACGAAAACATCTGTTTATGGAATTTATACGAACAAAGTTACGGGAAAAATTGAAGAGAAAAAAATTTCAGAAATTAGTCTATTACATGGTTCAAATATTGATCATGAAAAGTGTGATGTGAATATCGAGAAATTGATTCAACGTAATGTTTGTCCATCATTATAATTTTTAATCGACACTAGTATTATAACCAACTAACAATTTTTATAGTTAAGAATTTACGGCCATTTTGATGATGGCCGTTTTTCGTATAAAAAGGCTAGCTCTCCTGAGCAATTTGCAGATGCTCCGAATATTGAGAGACATAATGGATCATATCTCCTGTCAGATCTCCAAAAGAATCATTTTTTGATGCCTCTAAAAGAGCGTCTTCAATCAGCTTTCTGCTATAAATCTCAAAACAAGGTGCAGCTTTAGTCTTCTTCTCTTCTTTCTTCTGTCTTCTGTCTTCGACTAATTCGATCATACTCAGGATAAAGCTTTTCAAGATGTTTATAAGCTCCCTCAGGCCGGTCTTTATAAGAAGATAAGGCAATACCAAGCTTTTCGACTGAATCGCGAGGAAAAAAGAAAAGAATTAAAAGGAGCGATGGAATCTCCATCAAGCTTAGAAAATTATTTTGAGTTTCTAAGATTATTTTCTGAAAATTTTAAAAGCAATTTAAGCACAGATGAGCAAACGAAGCTCATCAAAAAAATTGTATCCAAGATTGAACTTGGAAAAAAAGATTTGAAAATTCATTACTTTGTAAGAGACGACTACATAAAGAAGAGAGCTGGCCGAAATGGGCAGCTCTTCTTTTTTGCCAAAAATTTTCTTCGAGTTTTGGTTCGAGTAGCTTAACAAGTGGTGGAGGTTAGCGGGATCGAACCGCTGACCTCTACTCTGCCAGAGTAGCGCTCTCCCAGCTGAGCTAAACCCCCACTTTTTATGATATATAATCCTAAGGAATTTTTAGAAAAGATGCAAGGGTTTAAAGACTAGGGAGACAAAAATTTATTTGTGTCCCTAGTCTTTTATTAAACGGTTGGCTAGTCCCTTGCTAGCACAAGCGCTCTTTTCTTGGAATTGTTCATAGCTTTATCAAGCATCAATTTAATGCCAAATGACATAAGGCTTGCTTTGTCCAATGCGGTTTGTCCAAAGTTGTTCTTTGCCAACACATCAGCACCAGCTTCAATAAGTTTAGCTACAGCGGTTTGAGAACCCGCTTCTGCTGCAAAGTGAAGAGCTGTGTTGCCATCTTCATTATAAGCGTCAATATTAACTCCATTTTCTAGAAGAAACTTAATGACCTCTTTCTTATTATTCTTGGCAGCTAGGTGAAGAGCGGTGTTTAGTCCATTGTCATAGATGTAACTTATGTTCTTTACCTTTGGAACTATTGTTTTTAGTTTATCAACATTGCCTGTCTGGGCCGCCTTAAGAAATGCCCATCTATACTTAAGAGTTTTAATTTCTGTGATCCTTGAAACACCCTCACCGTACTTTCCAAAGTCTGTGATATTTTGTGTTGTTTTATGAACAACATCACAGCCTTCATCGCTCATTTCGTAGTCCTTTGCACCTCTAACTAGGATACCTTCAACAGTCCCACTGCTAGAGTCAAATACAGGTGAGCCAGAGTTGCCGCCAAATGTATCTAAATTAGATTGAAAGAATTCATGAAATTTATTTTCAACCACTTTGGCACCTTCAACTACTTTAGTTGGCAGCCCAGTAGGATGTCCAATAACCGCAAGGTCTGTGCCCATCTTGATCTTTCCATTAGTTCTGGTGATCAGAGGTTTTCTTCCTTTAACCGGTCTATCAAGTTTAATCAGAGAGTAATCAATAAACCCTTCATATTCAGCGTCAATGACTTCCTTGCACTTATAGATATTGTTTTTATTCACCATTATAGGTGCTTGCTTACTATTTGGATCAACTTTAAAGTCAAATACCCAAGATACACTTGAGCATCTTTCCTTATTTGAAACACAGTGTCCTGCAGTGACTAAAAGATCAGGGCCAACAAGAAAGCCCGTACACACAAATGGTATTGGTTGAGACTCAAATCTTTCACTGGAACAAACACCGGCCACTTCATTCAATGTGAACGGTGGAAGAATAGATCCGTTTTTTGTTTTGATTAATTTCGAAGAAAAGATCATTCCGGCAGTGGATTTTGCCAGCTCCCTCATTCTGTAGTTGGCCTCAAAAACCTCTACTCTATCATCCACTCCATAGACCACTCTCGAACGATCAACTTTCGCTTGAGTTGCCGCAGTCCCCACTACAGCTAAAATTAGAAATAATTTCATTTTCCTCCCCTATTTAACCCAATTGGAATTTAACCAACAGAATATTTTTTGACATTAAAGAATCCAAATACGTGTAAGAATTGCACGTAATCGCATGTTTCTTACACCTACTTACCGCGTTAAATTAAACGCATTGACTCCTCATCTAGAAAACGAGAGAATTCTGAACTTAAATAGCTGAAATGAGGTTATATATGGCAATATACGTTAATAGAGTTCTAAATATGAAGCACATCAAGGCCATAGGCTTTGATATGGACCATACACTGGTGCGATATCACAGTGATGTTTTTGAAGAACTTACATTCAATGAAACTATAAAAAAGCTTGTTAAAGAGCTAAACTATCCAGTTGAAATAGAAAAGTTTGAATTTGACTTCCTTAAGGCGGTCAGAGGCCTTATCGTGGACATGGAGTATGGGAACATACTTAAGGTTAGTCTTTATAATAAGATTAAAAATGCATATCACGGTGGGCGTGAGCTTACCTACAAGGAACAACAGAGAATATATAAAGGCTCAAGCGTTGACCTAAGCGAAGAAAGATACCTTTCTATAGACACTGCTTTTTCTATCGCATTTACAGTTGTATTTGCACAACTAGTTGATCTGAAAGACAAAAAACCTGAGCTCGACCTACCTCCGTATCAAGAATTGGCAGCAGACGTCCTTAAATCAGTGGACATGGCACATAGAGACGGATCTCTAAAGGATCAAGTTACTGCAGATCTTGATAAATATGTAATTAAAGACGAAGAAACAGTTGAGGCGCTGGAGCGATTTGCAACTTATGGCAAGCGTCTATGGATTATTACAAACTCTGACTACAACTATACGAGAGCTCTTCTTGATCACACGATTACACCATTTCTAAAAAATCATAAGCATTGGTCTGAGCTTTTTGAGCTTACAGTTACCCTTGCTGCAAAGCCAAGGTTTTTCACAGAAAAGCTTCCATTCTTAAAAGTAGATCCTGAAACTGCAATGATGGAGAACTGGGACAAAAAGGTGGAGTCAGGAATCTTTCAAGGTGGCTATGCAGTGAAGCTTCAAGCAGATATGGGACTTAAAGGTGATGAAATCCTTTATTTAGGTGATCATATTTACGGCGACATCCTCAGGCTTAAAAAAGCATGCGACTGGAGAACGGCACTGGTAATTGAAGAACTAGATCAAGAGGTTCAGGCCTATAAAAGCACTAAAGAACATAGTGTGGAAATTGATAACTTAATGGAGCAAAAAATAGCTCTTGAAAAACAAATTGATGAACTCTACGCCAAGGAGCATGAGTTCAAAGAGGAAGTTGCCAAAGAACAGGTTCTATCTAAGTTTGATGAAATTGAAAAAATTGACAGAGCAATTGGTAAGCAGATTAAACAATATGAAAAACACTTTAACCCTTACTGGGGTGAAGTTATGAGGGCCGGTGCAGAACCTAGTGTATTCGCCTCACAAATTGAGCGATATGCTTGTATTTACATGACTAAGATTGCTGATTTTAAAGATTACAACCCTAGGCATTACTATCGTCCTAAGAAGAGAAAGATGGCACACGAACTTTAATAGATCGGCCTGGGATTAACTCCAGGCCAATTTTCTTTTTTTAAATACTAATTATTATAGCAAGTAACTGACTTTTCATTGTGCAAACCAATTCCAGTGATCCCAGCTGTTGCCCAATAATACTCAATAATTTCAACCTTTGAGTTATCTGCACTATAATGAATAACTAAGCGTTTCGTAACATCATCTGCTCTTCCATCTGCAAAATAATACTCCATTACTCCTCCAGTGATACATGAAGTTAAGGCCTTCTGGTCCTTTCTTTTTAACTCACTCATATAATCAAAAGTCATATGGTAACTCTGGCCATCTGCTTCAAGAACAATGAAGTTTTTGTCTCCATAACTAGAAATTTCGTAATTACATCCATTAGGAAGCCTTCCTCTACCTTCCATCAATTTAAGATCTGAATGAACTAACGACATGTTTTTTTCATTGTCAGAAATGTAGTTACCTCGATATTCCTGAAACCTACAAAGTTGGTCAAAATCAGCAAATGCACTGGAGGCAAGAGTCATTAAAATTAAAATGAAGGCAGTCTTGATTTTCATAAATTTCTCCTAAAAGCTAAATCTTCTGTTGTTCTCTATATCAGAAATTTAATTGGACAGATTAAACCATGTAAATTTTATGGGATTAGCTTAGTTAGGTTTACATAATGTTTAGCTAAATTCTGGGCAGTTAAACCATAAACAAAAAAGTGGAAGAATATTTTTCAGTTTCTTTTGAGTCAGCTTACTTGTTTAGGGATCATATTCTATGAATTCGCTAGAATGTCTTCTTTGATTCTTAAAATCTCTTCTAGATTTTCTAGATTGGAATGTTTTAAGTATCCCTTCTCCAGGATATTAACTTTTTTGATCAATTCGGCCTTGAGTGAGTTTTTTTTGTCATCTGACAATCTTCTATTTTCCAATATCCAATTCATACTTTTAACCCTCCAATAGTCCATGGCCTTGTATTGGAAGGACAGCTGATTTTCATGTCCGGCATGCTTGTTTATAAGCGGTATGTCGACAAGGGTAACTTCATAAAGAGATACAATCTTTAGCCAAAGATCATAATCCTCACACACAGGAAAATCTTCTCTAAACCCACCGAGCTTATTAAAAAGACTCTTTCTTAAAAGCACTGTGCTTGGAGATATGGCGCATAACTTGAGACTTTTAAAAAACTGATCTCCACCTTCTTTTTTGTATGCGTTTGGTTGTTTGACTAGGTTTCCGTTTCGTATCCAGTTCTCTTCCGTATGTATAAGCATGACTTCGGAATCAATTAACTTAACCTGCTCTTCAAGCTTTTCGGGTAACCATTGGTCATCAGAATCTAAAAAGGCGAGCCACTCACCCTTTGCATGTTTGGCCCCAAGGTTTCTAGCGCTGGACACGCCAGCATTCCTTTGTTGAATGGCCTGGACTTGTTCATAGGAGTTGGCCACAGCATAAGAACAATCACTTGAGCCGTCATCCACTACGATCAGCTCATAATTCATAAAGCTTTGAGACAAAACACTCTCTATTGCTCTTTTTAGAAGGTGCTCTCTATTAAATACAGGAATAATTACACTAATAAGCGGTGAACTCATCAGCAACCTCTTCAACCCCCTTACATGGAGTGTTTAAATTTTCAAGATTTGATAAAAGCTGTTTTTGTGTTTTCATGCCACAAAGAGAAACATCGACAATCTGTTGAGAAGTATTCAATGCGAAATTGGCAAGCTCGGCGTAATTGATATCCATTTTGGAGCAAACCCCATCAACGAACTGAACTTTATCTTTCCAATCACTCTTCTTCCACCATGGTGCCCAACTTCTACAGTCACTAGAGTCAAACTTTGAATCTGCTCTTACGCTACCTGAAAGAATTCCCTTGTCATAGGTTCCCCAGCCAATTTTTAATATTGACTCGTCACACTCTTGATCAAGTTCTTTAAAGGTTTGCTGGCGAAAAAGATTGGCCTCCATCTGTATAACCTCTACAGGACATACTTCTTTGGCCTTCCTTAGATCCTCAATGTTAGTATTGCATAATCCCAAATGTAGAATTTTCCCCTTCTCCTTTTCATTATAAAGGGCCTCTAGAGGTCTTCTGATATCCACATTTGAGTCTGGCCAGTGAATGAGATAAATGTCGATATAATCGCAGTTAAAGTTTTTCAGACTTTGATTTAACATTTTAATGGCAATTTTTGGATCGTTGCTCATATTGACCCTACCATTATCGTGCCAATCCACGCCTGACTTAGATATCAAATGAACTTTCTCTCTAACCTTCTTTAATCCCCTACCAGCTCGACTCTCAGCAAGGTTGAAACCATATATAGGTGCAAAATCAAAAATGTTTACCCCATGCTCATAACTAAGCAAGAGAAGTTCTTCGGCCTTGGATTCAGAGATATCCCCAAAACCATATCCACGTCCTTCTCCGCTTATTGAGGCGCCACCAAAGCCAAGTGTACTAAATTCTTTGTTTAATTTTGAAATTCTTTTCATAACAACCCTTTACCACAAGCTTTGGAACTCAAAAACATTTAATCACCTTTACATTGGGCATATGTATTATTAGTAAATAGTTATGAATTTACTTATTTTTGCACATCGAGGAGAGGCCCAAGAGTTCATAAAGAACCTAGCTCTTAAATCCGCTGGCAAAGACCTATATTTAAATGAAGATTTCGTACTCCTAATTACCGGCGAAGGAATATACGAAGTCTTTACCAAACTAGGCCCAGTTCTGGGGGAATACCCTATTAAAAAGGCCTTTAATCTAGGTATTGCTGGTGCCTTGGAAGACACAATAGGTCTGGACGATTTCCACGAAATAAAAACGGTTTACTGCCACACAGGAAGGCCTTTATTTCAAAGCTTCACCCTGGACCATCAAAAGGATGCCCTAGACCTTATAACAAGTGATGAGCGCGTTGTGAGCAATACTCACGCAGTGAAGCTATCTAATTTTGCTCCACTTGTAGATAGAGAGTTATGGGCCATTGCAAAGCTTTGCAATGAGAAATCCATTCCACTTAGATCATTTAAGCTTATATCGGACATGGCCGGAGGTGCGACAGATTGTTTTGATCTCAAACAAAAAGCTATGGAGTTTTCCACAAAACTTTTAGAGTTTTGGCTTACTCTAGAGCAACCTAAACACTCTGAGGACTCTGAGGTTTTGCCACCAATGCCAATGAGCTTCACTCAGAAAGCAAGATACAAAGCACTTACTAAATCCATCAAGCTTTCGGACTTAGACTTTAAAGCTTTGGAAGAAAACATACTAAATGATTTAGGCCCATCATTAACGGCAAAACAAAAAGCAAACGCCTTGCTTGACTCCCTAGAGCTAGTGACTAACCCTGTGAAGCTTGCCACTAAAACAAAGTTTGATAAACTCTCCACGCCAGCAAGTGAAATTGGGGCCAAGCTCATTTTTGACAAGAGCTTTGAAAAGAAAAAATTTACACTTCAGATGGAAATCAACGATCAAAAGAACATTGAGAACCTGTCTAAGCTGGCTGATAAACTAAATTTTTCAGACTTTGAGAAAGTATGGAATGGTGATGTAGATGTTTGATACCATTTTCATAGAAAACGAACTTAAAAAAAATCCACGTGTAGATTCAATCTTATCTAGATTTAAAAACAGCAAAGTAAAGTATCTTGAGAGATACGACTCTGTATGGGGCAGGGTAAAAAAGCCCTACCTATCAAAAAGAACAAATCTTAACCTCTTCCTTGCCAATAAGAAAGGTCAACTGGTAAAGGAAGCACCAAATGCCTATGGAGTGGAAGGCGAAAAACACTTTTATTTTATCCATGCATTCAACTGCATATATGAGTGTCAGTATTGTTACCTTCAAGGGTACTTTAACTCTCCAGATGTTGTTTTGTTTTTAAACCACGATGAAATAGCGAACCAGATGCAGACTGTTCTTGATCAACACCCAGAAGAGACGGTTTGGTTTCATGCCGGTGAGTTTTCAGACTCCCTGGCATTATCCCATATAACCGGTGAGCTTGAGGCATACTGGGATTTTTTTGAAAAGAATCCAAGGGCAAAACTTGAGCTAAGAACAAAGTCCGTAAATCTTAAAAGGCTAGTACATCTTAAACCTTTGGATAATGTTTACGCGAGTTTTTCCCTATCTCCGGAGTCAGCGACAAAGGACATTGACCTAAAGACTCCGCCACTAAAGGCCAGAATTGCAGCAATTAGAAAAGCACAAAAGAATGGTCATAAAATAGGGATTCACTTTGATCCTGTCATTTACAAGGAAAGTGTGTTTGAAGAATATAATAATTTGTTCAGCTCACTAAACGACGGAATCAATTTAAATGAAGTATCTTATTTTTCTTTAGGAGTAGTAAGATTTACTTCCCAAGTTTATAACGAAGCAAAAAGAAATTATCCTTCAAGCCCAATGTTTGCGGCACAGTTTATAAAGTCGTCAGAAGACATAGTTCGTTATCCAAGAACAATGAGGGCCTGGATTCTTAACAAACTCAAAGACCAACTCATTGGCCATGGCGTGAAAGAGGGAAAAGTTTATCTCTGCATGGAGGATTAAACCTCCTTGAGAGTGGTATTAAAATTAATCCAACTCAGGTGATCCCCCAAAGAAACGGTATAGGTCTTATTGGTGCCCTCCTTAGTGGAATGAAGAGCAAATAGTTGATACTGGCCATTAGACTTCAAATACAGCGGTCCACCTGAGTCGCCTATCACACCTTTTTCGTCCTTACAGATAAAAGACATCGTTTTTTTGTCATAGTTTTCAACTTCTGGATTAGTCCACGTTCTACAATTTACACCATTTCTTTCACCATACCCTAGCCTATGTACTTGCATTCCTGGCCTTACTTTTTCAGGAGATCTATAGATCTTTGCGGGCCTTGTCTTACTTGGCATATTTGAATCAAGCACAATTAGCGCCAGATCATTGGCGTAATTTGATTTCTTCTTGTCATATCTTGGGTGAATGATGACTTTTTTAAAAGAAACAAATTTTTTAGATTGTGGCCGGTATTGAGCATCCCAGAATACCCTTCCACCATCGATACCTTCCACACTGTGTGCACAAGTTAGAAGGATATTTCTTCTAATTACAACTGCCGTGCTGGTATAGATTTCATCACCCCGTTTAACTTCAATTAGAACTGATGATTCAAATTTCTCCCATTCGACATCGGCCATGTCGTCACTGATTAGAGAGGAAGAAAAAGTGGAAGCGGCCTTAAGATTCATTTAAACTCCATTTATTACATGTGGCACTTTCCTATGCCATGACATTATTCTTTCAAATCTATTGCCGAGTGACAATTTCTTGACTATAAAGCTTATAAAAAGCAATGATAATGCACCTTTAGGACCCCAAAACAAATGTTAAACAACTTCAAAAACGGATATTTTAGCGACAATTTGGCACTGCCTGACCAACTAAAACAGGCAGTCTTAGAGAAGAACTGGGGTCAAGTTGACGCTTTTTGCAAGGAGCTCATTACTGTATCTGGCCCCTTATTCAGCTATCTCCACCCTTACGCCAAACAAAAAAAGATAGAGTTCATTCTAAGCGTTAGAGACTCAAAAAATGACTGGGAAGAAGATGGAATATGGCATGATGACGGCTCACGAGTGCTTGCTTTTAGCCTAGGCCTTAACCTTGAACCCATGCAGATTAAAGGCGGTGAGCTCTTATTGCGCCCTAAAGGAGTTACTGAATTTGAAAGCATTCCTCCTATGAATTTTGGACAGATAATTGTTTTTAAAACGGGTGTGTCCGGTTATGAACACATGGTAAAAGAGGTAACCGAGGGCCATCGCGTAGTGATGGCCGGATGGTGTTATAATTAGTGACTTAAGACTTCTTGGCCTTCAGAATACTCAAGAAGTTCCTGAATATCTTTCAGGTGAATTTCACGACCTTGTTTTTCAATCAGCCCGGCCTTCTCCAACTTTGTAAGTGCACGAGTTACAGTCTCAGTTTTTGCCCCACAAAACTCACCAATCTCTCTACGGGTCCACTGGTACTTTGGATGGCGCTGCTTTAAAAAGATAAGGGTTTCAATAATTCTTGAAACAACTCTTTTACCAGTGATGTCGTTAAAGCGCTCTTCAGCTATTCTTAGGTCTCTTGCAATCATTCTTGTTAGGTGTAAAAACAACTCTGGTAAGTGAGCTTGAACCTCTTCAGCTCCAGTGTATGGAAAAATCAACAGCTCACCATCTGACAATGCAATAGCAGACGCGTGATAATTTTCACCAACTAGAAAGGATCTATAACCGAGAAAGAATTTCTCTCCAAAGACCCTAAGCAGGGATTCATGGCCATTAGGAGCTAGGTTAACTAGGCCCACGATACCGCGATTAATATAAGTAAGATTTTTAGACTGATCACCCTTGTTAAAAAGAATATCTCCCTTCTTAAACCTTTTAGTCATGGCCTTATTAAGAATATTCTCTGGCAGATCAATCCTATTATCGAATGCATTGTTCAAATGAAGCTTCATTATCTCTCCCTTATATTAATGGCGACATTATAGGCCATCTAAGGCACATATAAAACCAATAACGGACTTAGCCCTGAATTTTTTGAATTACCTGCTCAGCTTGCTCAACAAAACCAGGGTTGCTAAGCCCAGAACTACTGGCCAGCTCAACTGCTTCCTCAAAATCCATACCTTTATTAAGCACTAAGTATGTGATTAACCATGCACCTACCCGGTTTGCACTACCACAATGGATAAAAAATGTATCATTGTCGTTTACTGCACTGTTTAGCTTTTTACAGTTTTCGGCATCTAAACCATTAGAGGTGACAATAGGGAATTGTTCATAGTCGATTCCCATATCTTTTAATTTAGACTCTTCCCAAGAAAAGTCCATTTCCGACTCCCCTCTTAAATTGAACACCTTTTTAATATTTTCATTTCTTAAAGCTTCAAATGTCTCTTCGCTTGGTTGCCCAGCAAGGTAGAAGTTTTCAAGTTTCCACAGGTGGTTTAGTCCTGGTACATCAAAAATTCTTGTAGATTTCATTTTATTTCCTTTATTTATAGCTGATTAAATGCAGCAACAAGAGATTCGGCATCAAGACCATTCTTCTTGTATAACTCATCTGCCGTATATGCAGACTGCCCAAACTCACCCTTAACACCCAGGCTTTTACTTTTAAACTCGATGCCTGCTTGCGAAAGAGCATGTACAAGTTGGGCACCCATACCGCCAACAACTTGGTGATCTTCAATAGTGATCAGTTTTGAGCTGGCCTTCCCAAGTGCCTCTTTCACTGTATCAACATCAACATCATTTACGTTGTGGCAATTAATGACTCCAACACTGTGTCCTGCCTCTTTTAAAATCTCACTTGCTTGTATTGCTTTTGAAACCATTGGTCCACAAGCAGCGATCAAAGCATCTTTCCCCTCAACTAATACTTGTGAACTTCCAAGCTTCACAGCTTCACTGGAAAGACTAGTTGGAAAGCCTTCTCTACCAACAAAGAATATATATGAATTACCACTTCTTCCCTCTAGTCTTGAAGTTTCAATTTCATCTATTGCCTGGATCATCAAGGCCTCTGCCTCCTCACTAGATGCAGGGACGACAACTTTTGTATTTGGAATGGAACTTACAGCACTTATATATGTCAGAGATTGGTGGGATGCTCCATCAGCTGCGTCCTGAAACCCTGCATGGCTAAACACTGCAATCATTGGAGCTTCTGACAAAGAGGACATAATCAAAGGCAAGTTTCCTTTGGTGACTCCAAAAGCAGCAAAAGTGTCGACAATAGGGATATAGCCAAGCTTACTCATACCTGCAGCACAACTAACCATGTTTGACTCTGCTATTCCAATGTCAAAAGATCTTTCTGGGAATTCTTTGTGAAAAGCACCCATTCCAGTTGAGCCCTGAAGATCACAAGAAACACTAATTACTGGACTTCCATCTTTTGCGGCCTTAACAGCACCTCGAGCTAGTCCTGCTTGCACTTTTTCCTTTTTAACTTCCTCACCAGAGCTCTTTTTAGCTTCAACAGGAGCTGTAAGCTCATCCGCCCAGCTCTTAAACTCACTAGGAATGTCGCCGCCAAGAATTTCTTCCAAGAATGGATATATATCTTTAGACCTGGCCTTAATAGGAAAGCCGTGTCCCCCACTGGCAGACTCTTCTGTTGATTTAACACCAAAGCCCTTTACAGTCTTAAGCCAGATAAATACAGGTCCACTTTGAGATTGTTCAAGGGCACTTTCAAATGCATGGTAGCACTCCTCAAGATTGTTACCATTTTCAACTTTTATTGTGTTCCAACCCAGTGAGCTCATCGCTTCAAAACTAGGGCCCATGTCATATGAGTCAGCCTCGATCCTTCCTGATAGCTTGGTGTTGTTATCACTTATGACCAATATAAAGGGATTTAGTTTCCCTTTTTTGGAAAGACCCGGTATGGCAGCAAAAGACTCCTTGGCCTCACCTTCCATACTAGCACCGTCACTAACCATACAAACAGTCACACGATCGTTTTCTATTAGCTTATCTGCCATAGCAAGACCTTGTGCCTGTGGAAGCGCACTTCCAAGTGGACCATTTGAAAGAAGAACTCCCTCTGGGTATAAATGACTTTCACCATGGCCTGTTAGCTTTGACTCAATTGAGCGAAAACCTTTTAGGTCATTCATTGTTAATCCACCAAAGCCTAAATTGGCCCTTAGAGCATAGATGCCGTTTTCAGCGTGTCCGATATCATTTACAAAGTTATATGACTCAGTCCATGTCTCATTTTGAAACATCTTGGCGTGAATGGCACTTGCCATTTCTGCAGCTGCGGCTGGGCCACCCCAGTGGCAGGCCGCTCCACCGTTTACGGCACCCAAGTCCATAAGAGCAAGCATAGCCCTAGTTGCCTTGGGATCAGCTGCAACTACTTCATTGCCAGTCTGGTCTTTTATGCTAATTTTGTACTTGGGAACACATCCTTTCGCACTGTGTAATTTATTTTTAATCTTTAAAGGGGCAATCTTCATTGGGTTTTCCTTTTATTTTTAAGTAGTTTTGACCCTATTAAATAATAAAAGACTGATTCTGCCAACATTATGACTTGCATTATTAATGATATTTGGGTAGTTTAGCATCTCGAATTTTAAAAAATTGGAAGATTTAATTAAGTTTAAAAAGGATATTTTATGAGCCGCGTATGTGATTTAACTGGAAAAAGAAGACAAGTTAACAATAAAGTTTCTCACTCAAACATCAAAACTAAAACTTTGAAGCAACCAAACCTTCACACTAAAAGAGTTTTTGATCCGGAAACTGGTAAAACTATCAAATTGAGACTTTCTGCTAAAGCGATCAGAAGCCTTGATAAAATTGGTTCGCTTTCTAAATTTCTAAGAAAGTACGGCCCAAGCGCATAATTTAAAGACACAGATTTCTAAATAAAAAGAGCCGCTTATTCAAGCGGCTTTTTTTTTCTTACTTTTGGCCCAAGTTCAAAACTTAGGCCATGTTTTCTCTTTTAAAAGTTTGCAATGAAGCTTGTGGAGATGAAGCTTGTGTTCCTATCAATTTCTTGAAGATCACCTATTAGTCCAACATACTCATAAGTATAATCTTGCTGTTGATTCATGTATTGAACATTCCACTTAAGTCCACCCTCAAAGTTCTTAGTGTAGAATACTCTGTATGCATCACCAAAAGTTGTGTACAAAGAGACAGGGTCAACATTTGCAGAGTCATATAGGAAAGCTCCCTTATCACCATGAAAGTATTCAGCACCAATTGAAGAGCCCTTCATGAATCCATTTCTAAAGTTATACTTTCCAAGAATGCCGTAAGCTGTTCCTGTCGTTTTATCATCTTGCTCATCAGTCAACCACCCTTCAACACCTAATGCACTTGAGATTGCCCCTTCTGATTCTGTAATTGAAGACATACCATGAACTGCTAAAGTGAACCCACTGTTTGCGATATCCAACGCCTCAGCATAAATAGATGTTCTTTGGATCCCAAGCTTAAGATCTGTTCCCAAGATTGGCATGTTGCCAACCATGTTATGCATTGCGATCACATTGACCTTTCTGGCAAAATCAAAGTCTGCATTTGAGTACTCATACATCAAAGCATAAGCATCTTCCATTCTAGAAATTTTATCACCGTTTGGATCTTGTATCTGAGAGATGCCATCATTGAAGTTAACGCTTGAAAAAGGTGAATAAACAACTCTGGCAGTGTGCTTTCCAAAATTCTGAGTCAACGCCATACCATCAAAGATTCCAGAAAACGCCAGAATAGGATAGTTGCCCGCCATAGGCTCATCTGTGTGGTGATGTTGAGGAGCACCATCAATTGTTGGCAATCTACCAAATGTAAATGTTAGGTCATCGTTAACTTGGTAATTAGCAAAGGCCCTTTCAACCCAAATCGAGGAATCACTTGCAGTTGCGCCTGCAGACAAATCACTAAAGGCAGCATCATCAGGGTTTCCACCAGTACTTGAGATCACTGACAAGTTTTTTGCCATTGAAAGTCGGCCATAGAAAGATAGTTTATCACTTGGATTTGATTCCATATCTAGATTCAGGAACACTCTTCCTACTCTAGAGTTGTCCTTACCTTCATCAACAGTGTTACAGTCCTCTCTTATTACACCTGTGCCACTAATATCAGCGCCACAAGCAGTCCCAGCAACAAGCCCTTGGGCAGTTGTTCCATTTACATTGGCAAGTGCTGCAACGGCAACTACGGCCTCAGCAAACTTCCCAGGATCACTAACAGTAGTGTAAGTATCTTTGTTATCTCTTGAAACAAAATCAAATCTCATCTCAAGGGAGCCCCTAACCTTAAAAAAGTTTTCATAACTTTGGTATTCAAGAGCTTCAACTCTCTCTTCAAGAGACTGAGCGTGCCCCTGAGTCATCATAAGTGCCGATATACCGGCGATAGCAATTTTTTTCATAATATTTTCCCTTTTCCCTTTAATTAATCTTAGCCACCAATTTTAGATGAACTGTCTGTACATGTTAGGGTGCAATCACCCACTGTTACAGTCGCAGAAGTACATGTCTTCCACTTCATAACGTTTCCTTGCCTACCGCCGGTCGCAAGTGCAGCGGCTCCGGCGTCGTCCTTGCTACACTGTTTTTTTACTTCCGCGATGAAGTCATCCTTTGTTCCGGCCATAGCTTGTGCCGAAAGAAGCATTCCTATCGCGATAAATGAAAATACTTTCATCCCATCTCCTTTATTAATCTTATAATTTGGGTGTAGTTCACCATCCAGGGCAAAGCCCATTTTTTTAAATCTCTAAATTTATTGTTCTTTACTTAATGAGGATTAAAGATCCTCCCACTCATCGTCGTCAGAATCGAACGCGGCCTCAGCTCCATTTACAGTAGTTTTATCCTCTACAGGAAGTGGAGCTTCCTTTTTAACTGGTTTTCTCTGTTCAAATTTTATAACTTTATTGTCTTCAGAAATCTGCTCTTTGACTTCGTTTGATTCATTGATCTTTTCTTTCCCGTAGACCATCTTGTTAAGATTCATTGAAACAAAGCTCAACTTCTCTGCTTGCTGATTTAATTGGTTAGTTCCATTGGAGACTTTTTTGGCGATATCAGAGTTTTGACTGGTAACAGCATTTAACTGATCCATAGCTTTGCTAATCTCTTGAATCCCCTGGCTTTGTTCAACTGAAGCTGTTGCAATTTCTTCAATGGCCATATCAAGGTTCGATGATTGATCAAGAATTATTTCCAAGGCCTTCTTACATTGCTTTGAAACTTCTCTTCCCATCTCAACTTTAGCACTGCCTTTCTCAACTAGGCCGTCTACGCGACTTTTTGTATTATCCACAATCTTATTTACACTATCGATGGACTTAGAAAGCATATCTTCTATTTCTGTTGCTGCATCCCCTGAACTCTTGGCAAGGGTGCCAACCTCTTCAGCAACGACCGCAAAGCCTTTACCATGCTCACCGGCCCTTGCTGCTTCTACACTTGCATTAAATGATAAAAGTTTTGTTTGAAAAACAATATCGTTAATGACTTTAGTTTTACCTTCAATTTCTTTAATTACATTTGTAATTTCTTGCATTTCTTTAGAGTTTGTATTTAGTTGTTCAACAATCTCTGTATTTGCAGATGCAATCTCATCAATGGCCTCCAACATTTGCTCAATCGTTTTCATTCCCTCATTAGCGGACTCTCTACTTCTTGAAGACATTTCCTTTGAGCTTTGAGAATGAGAAGCACTCTTACTAACCATTGCAGAGATTTCATTTAATGACGAAACTGTCTCATGCAAGCTAGATGCTTGTTGGTTTGTAGATTCTGAAAGAAGTTTAGCTTGATCACTAATCTCACCACTTGCCTGGTTAATTTCGTCCGAACCACTGGAAACACTTTCAGCGGCCTTGCTCATTCTGTTAGATAAAGCTCGGCTCATGAAGAAAGCAACAACAGCGGAAAGAATTAAACTTATTATAAAGCTAACTCCAAAAAAGTTTTTGGAAGCGTTAATTCCCTGAAAGGCCTCTGTAGAGTCCATTTCTACATAAACTTCCCAATCAAGGTCTTTCAGAAATCTCTTATCATCTATTTTTTCAACCGCAACTAGAGGACGTGACTTAGCCCAAGGTAACTCAAACCCCTCAACACTTTTATTATCATCTTCTTCGAACTTAAGCTGAGACATAGGAGTAAGAGCGACTTCAGTAGCGTCGTTACTCGCTATTAACTTGTCTGCGCCAACAACTCTTATGAGAGCTCCCTCTTTGCCTTCCTCTTTTAAAGAAGTCTCAAGTTCAAGTATACTTTCTTCAACAGCTCGCACACCGACAAATGTAGTGAGTATGGCCAAAGAGTCACCAAACTCGTCTTGTACAGGAGTGGTTACATAGAATCCTTTCTTTGATTCTCCATACAAAAGCTTTCCGATTTTACTGTCTTTAATTTCTGAGAAGTGAGACCCGTATATTTTCTTCTCATAATCTTCAGTTAGTTTGCCTGTTTTAATTGCTTTAAACCAATCAGTGTCGCTAAAGTTGCTACCTTCGATATTGGATACAGAAAGTTTGTCTCCAGCAGGAGAGAGAGAACTTGAGCTTTTATAGTTACCATCAAGATCGGTGAGAACTATAAAGTCATAGTTTGGATAAAGACTTACAAGCTCATTTAGAAAAAAAGATATTTTTTCTTTGTCATCCCCTTTAAAGGATTCATTCTTACTTATAGCCTGGACATTATGATAAAACATATAAAAGCTTTGGCTTAAATTGCTTGAAAGTTTGCTTGATGAATTATTAAATCCATTGCGAATCTCTTCTTTTTGCTGTGATAGGGCATTATTAAATTGAAATAGTAGCACCAGTCCAAACACAACGATCAAACCAATATTTGACAGTAGCAGTTTTTGCTTCAATGACAAATTTAACTTCATAGCACATTTCCTCGTTTTTGATTCAACGCTTAATCGACTGCCATTTAGAAATCTTAATGGAAATTGAATGTTTTTTTAAATTTTTTTTAATATTTAGAGTTAGTCGGTAAGGAATAGAGAGTTTAAAGCATTAAAATCACGTATTTATTTAGGTTTTTCTTAACTATGTGAAGTTTTGTTCATCTTTTGAACTATGACTTTAGACATATTAGATAAAGGTACGGCAAGCTCTGCAGCCCCAATTTTTAATGCCTCTCTAGGCATCCCAAAAACAACACAGGACTCCTCATCTTGTGCAAGGGTTACATAGCCAGACTCTTTTAAAGTAAGCAATCCCTTAGCACCATCCTTTCCCATACCGGTGAGAATTGAAGCAACGACATTAGTCTCTTTTAATGAAGGAATTGAATTAAAGAGGTAATCCACTGAGGGCTTAAATCTATTAACTGGAGGATCATCAGTGAGAATGATCTTTTTGATAGATCCATGTTTTGCAACCTTCATTTGGAATCCACCTGGAGCAATATAAACCGTGTTTTTTGCAATTTTATCCCCATCCTCCGCTTCTTTCACATGAAAAGGACATAGACTATCAAGTCTTTCCGCAAGTGCCTTTGAAAAGACGGCAGGGATATGTTGAACGATTACTATTGGTGGTATTTCTTTTGGAAGACTTGTTAAAATTTCCTGAAGTGCCGAGGTACCACCAGTTGAAGAGCCTATAGCGACAAGACCATCAGTGGTTATAAAGTCTTGTACGGAAATTGACGTTGTCTGCTTTTTTGTTCCTGAGGTATTTTTACTAGCAATGGCCTCAAGCTGATTTAGGATGTCACCCGCTAAAGTGCTTACCTTATCTAACGAAGGCTTTTGAACATATGAAAGTGCACCATTAGACAATGCTTCCATAACAAGAGGGCCCTCTGCAACACTTACAGAGCTCACAACAACAACTGGCAAATTTTTATCTCCAAGGTATTGTTTTAAAAATTCAACACCATTCATCTCCGGCATGTGAATATCCAAAGTCACAAGATCAGGTGCCTCTTTTTCGATAAACTCTTTTGCAGCACTTGGACGATCGGCAACACCTGCGACCTCAAGAAATTCAGAACTGTTAATTATCTTGGTAAGAAGCTTTTGAATGGTAGAGCTGTCATCTACAATGAGTACTTTTTTCTTCTTTGTAGGAACTGGCCTTTCAACTTCGATATTCTCGCGTTCTAACTTTTTAATTTTGACTTTTCCAGAAGAAGGGCAATAAATAACTGAACCAGCACCATTATCAACGACTTCCCTTTCAAAATTAGTCCAACCAGCTCCTGTGGCCTTTAGAAGTCTAAGACACACCTCGGATCCAACATATCGAGCATTCTTAACGTCTTTTAACTTTAAAAGCTTCTTACATTCATCAAGAGTGGGACTTCGCAAAAGAAAACATTCACGTTTATTATCTTCAAGCAACAGGAGGAGAACCCCCGAAGATTGATCGAGGGAAATCCTTACTTCACTTTGTGAATTGCTAGATAGCTTTTTAATACTCATTTATTAATCTTTCGCTAAGTACTCTGTTCCAACATGAGGAAAACTTGTCCAAGGAAAGACGTCACTGGCAACTTCCTTCAAATCCCCATTAATTCCAGGAAGGTCTTCTAGTAAAATTTGAGCTGAATCGAGGCCTAATAAAGAGTCTACAACCTTTGAGCTGCATATTCCAAAAACACTGCTGCTCACTCTACGGTCTGCACACTGAGCAAGTAGCTCCTGCATCTGCGAACCAAAGTCACAGATGTATACCTTGTTTGCTTCCAGTTTTATACCGTCTTCAAAGACTTGAGCATTCACCCTTGCACCGAGTTCATCTTTAATCATATCCATATAGTTTCCATTGCCTTCAAAGATAACGACAACCGGGGCTTGTGGCCCTTGGAGTTCGCCAATGCTTGCTTTAATTTTTTTCAGATCACTAAAGCTTCCAAACAGCAGTCTTGCTTTCTTGTCGGGATCTTTGATTTCAAAGTCTTTCTGAAAGCCTTTATCAATTGTGTCAATAGTTGCAACATCATTAAGAAAAGACATTTTAATCTTATTTTTTATTTCCTCTGCCCTTTCTTTTAGATTGTTCAACGCTGGTTTTTCAACAAAGTCACTTGCACCATATCGAAGTGTTTGTTGGGCATATCGAGTATCTTCCCTACTAGCACTTGATACAACTACGACTTTAGGGTGCCCTTGACCGTGATGATTTTTCAAGTATTCGACCCCGTCCATCTCCGGCATATGAATATCTAGAGTCATGGCATCGACCTTGTTATTTTTTAAGAACTCTGCGGCCTCCAAACCATTAGTTGCCGTTCCAACAAGCTCAAAGTCTGGATCGCTTTGAAAGACCTTGCTAAGTAGTTTTACGACGCTGGCACTATCATCAACAACCAACATCCGAACAGGTTTGGGAGTTGTTGTCCTGACCACAGATGGTGCAACTGATGTAAGGTTTTCTTTTACAGTTTCAGCCTTATTAGAAACCAACTCTGGCTCGTCAAAACTATATACACTTGGTGACAGATTTTGCTTTGTGACCTGAAGTTCTTTAATCGACTCACTTAGACCAGTTATAAAGTAGCCTCCTCTATGAACATGGCCTTCAAAGTCTTTTACAATCTTTTTGATGTCCTCTTTTTTAAAGTATATGAATACATTTCTACACATTATTAGATCAAATTTCTTTGTGCCGAGTGACCTCTTCACAGACATCAAATTCATAACATCAAATTGACAACGCTCTTTGAGATGAGATTTAACTTTTACAAAATTCGCGATTTTACCCGTACCTCTTTGCCAGTTTCCTTGAAGGTAAACCCTTGGAACTGACTTTACTTCTTGGTATTGGTAAACACCATTGCTTCCAATCTTCACACATTCCGGGTCGATATCAGTGCCTAGGATTTCAAAATCAATTCCTGGATACTTTTTTAAGTGAAGATTAAAAAACATTGCAAGGGAATACACCTCTTGCCCCTTACTACAAGCTGCAGAAAGAACTCTAATCTTTTTATCACCACGTTTTTTAACATTCTCAACAATTTTATCGAGGTTTTCCAGAATAAAATCAAAGTGTGAAAATTCACGAAAGAAGAATGTATGGTGAGTTGTCAAAAGAGAAATAAGATAACTTGTTTCTCTTTGGTAGTTTTTATCTAGATAAGCAGCATACTCCGATGGGCCAATACCACCAAGATCGAGCAACCTTTTTCTTAGACGAGAAACAACCATTGACTGTTGTTTATCACCCAAAATATTTCCACTATCTTTGGCCACAATTTCAGAGACATAATTTGCCAGAGACTCGATTGACCAAGTCTTACCGGCCTTTTTTAAAGGCATATTCATTATAAACTCTCTTTATTTTTTAGGCCGCGTTCTTCTGAAGCCCGGCAATTTCCGAAATGTTTAAGGCCTTCGCCAAATCCAACATAATCGTAAGTTTCCCTTGTCCCCTATGCACACCTTGAACATACTGAGCGTTAACTTGGGATCGTATTTCAGGAACCTCAGTAATTTCACTAGTAGCTACGTTCAGTACATAGTTTATTGAATCAACAACTAACCCAATTGAAACACCTGCAAAGTCTACAATAATTACTGCTTCTTCAGCATCCTCTTTTTTGTTTATTTTTAACCGTTTTCTTAAATCAACTATCGAAATTATTTGTCCCCTAAGGTTCATTATTCCGATGTAGTAAGTCGGAGCATTCGGCAGCGGTGTTGTTTCAGGAACAGGAATCACTTCCTTAACATTAAGCAACGCTATGGCATAACTTTCATTGCCCAGATCAAACTGGAGGTATCTTTGTGATTTTTCCATTTCATTTTCTATTTTGTCTTCATCAAAACTCATCTGTAACCTCTTATTGTATTAGGCCGCTTGTGCCTCTTTGAAATCTTTATGCGCTTTACTTGCACTTAAATCTTTTTTAAACAGTTCAAATAGATCAACAATTAACGAAGGCATTCCATCACTCATTATTGCAGAGCCCATGATGCCTTGCTTTCCTTTAAGATCCTCACCTAGCTTCTTGATAACAATCTGTTGTTGGATCAGCACATCGTCGACAGCAACCCCAAATGAGCGCTCAAGCCCTTTTACGACAACAACAATATTGCTCTTCTTCTCAGTGACCTTAGCTCCAAGCTTCTTATTAATGTGAAACAAAGGCATAACCTCGCCTCTCAATTTAAATAGCTCCGCTGCCCCTGTGAATTTCTCAATATCAGTGTCGTGAACTTGCGTAAGCTCATGAACCTGAGACAGAGGAATAACAAATTTCTCTTGGTCGGCAGTAATAACTAGCCCTTCAATAATTGCGAGAGTGAGAGGTATTAGTATCTTAAATGTTGAGCCTTCTCCAATCTTACTGTCTACCTTCACCTGACCGCCCAATGCTTCAATATTTGTTTTAACAACATCCATACCAACACCACGGCCAGAAACCTCAGTTACTTGCTCTTTAGTTGAGAAGCCTGGATGAAATATAAGTTGAATTATTTCATTCGGAGTCAATGTTGATGATGGTGTGATAATCTTTTTCTCGATGGCCTTAGCTTTAATTACCTCATGGTCAATACCACCACCATTGTCTTTTACTTCAATGGCCAGGTTACTACCTTCATGAAATGCCTTTAAATGAATAACACCCTTGCCCTTTCCTTGTGCCACTCTTTCCTCATCTGACTCAAGTCCATGATCAACGGCATTTCGCACGATATGAACGAGAGGGTCTGAAATTCTTTCAAGAACGGTTTTATCAACTTCAGTCTCTTCGCCCACCATAACGAGCTTGGCATCTTTTCCCAAAGCCTTTGAAGTGTCTCTTACAATTCTATTCATTTTCTGAAAGGCACCCTTAAGCGGGAGCATTCTCAAAGACATCGCCACTTCTTGAACTTCCTTAAAGAGTTTGCTCATCATCGAGATACTCTTGTTTGAAAGTTCATCTTTTATGTTCACATATCTTCTCTGAGATAAAACTGTTTGAAGAATTACCAACTCTCCAATAATGTTATTAATATTATCGATTCTAGAGAGGTTTACACGAATACTTTCGTCTTTTTGACCACTTTCTTTTTTGGTCTCTTTTTTGGCCGCAGGGGCTGCGACTTCTTCACTCTTAGCAGGCTCTTTGACTTCCGGAAGTTTTTCGATGTTCTCAAAACTTAAGCTCTCTTCCTTTGCCTCAACTTCATTTGAAGCGGCTTCAAACTCTTCGGTATCAAAACCAAGTTCACGCAGTGACTCAAGAGCTGCGTCGTTTACTTCAACATCGTTATTGCCACCTTCAAACATGGCAGCGTCAGGCACTTCTTCAGAGCTTATAGGTTCTCCATCAAAACACTCAGCATCTGGTAGATCATTCGAAAGTTCTACTTCTTCCTGAGTACCATTTTCTTCAATGATAGACGCATCCTCATCTACAGAGCTCTCTCCCAAAGTCAATGCTTCGAGTTTTTGGGTAACAGCTTCCGTATCAAAAGTTGCATTCAAATCATCTTGAAGACCAGCAATCATGGCCTCGACTTTATCTTTAAACTCAAGCAATCCTGAAACAATTGAATCAGAAACTTCGAGCTCGCCTTCTTTTAATTTTAGAATTAAATTCTCAGCGATATGAGTTAGTTGGGCCATTTGATCAAAACCAACGGCCTTTGATGTCCCCTTGAGATTATGAGCGACTCTAAAGATCTCATTAAGTAGATCAGAGTCATCTCTTTCCTCTTCCAGCCTAAGAAAAGCACTTTCGGCAGCGCTTAGAAGGTCTTCGGCCTCCTCAAGAAAGTCCATCTTTAATTCTTGTTCAAAATCTTCCATAAACCAATCCTTTAAAAGTCTCTTAATATATTCGGTTCTTGGATTAAGAAAATTAAATCTTTTTTCAAAAAAATTGTTTGGATTTCTGTTATTCTAACCGAAGGTATATTTCGTATAGCAAATACAATTTTTTACAAACATATAACAAGGACTTGCTTGCTATGAGCGATGTAAATAAAAACTTTATAGAATTCTCAAAGCCTTTCGTTGACGGCCTTAAGGAGACCTTTAGCGTAATGGTTCAAACTGAACTGAGGGCCCACTCACCCAGTATAAAAGGGCATAATCTCACGAAAGGCGAGTTTACTTCCATTATAGGAATGAACGGAAAGGTTGAGAAAAATGGTGAATCAAAGAGTTTTAGAGGTCTAATTGGTCTTTCCATGAATATGGACGTCTTCCTGAAGGTTGCATCAAATATGCTAATGGAAGAATATACAGAGTACTGCGAGGACATAGCCGACACTGCCGCTGAAATTGTTAATATTGTGATGGGTAACGCAAAGAAGGCCTTAAGCCCAAGCGGCTATAATATAGAGATGGCAACACCTTCAACTATACGAGGGCTAAACGTGGAGATAAAATATCCTAAAGGGACCACGACTGTTGAGACAATCTTGGACTGTGACCTTGGCCAAATGATTCTAGAGATCTGTTACCAAGAAGTATAGGTTACGCGGCCTTGAGACCTTGAAGAAACTTTTTAAATTTTTTCATAGTTTCAAGGCTGTAAGCACCCAACTGCTCTACCATAATATCTTCCAGCACCTCATCCGAAGTAGCTCCTAGAAGAGTGATCCTACGATCATAATAACAACATAGACTATGAATTTCTTGCATGAGATTTAACTTTTCAAGCTTTTGCGGGAACCCTCCACCTTGAAGCTTTTCTTCGTGGGTCATAATCAAATCTAGAACAACTTCATCAGCAAAAGGTTTATCCTGAAGCATCTCAGCTCCTTTTCTCGGATGCTCTTTATATGCACTCAGTGCTGCAACATTTGCACCTTCAATATCTTTAAAGAATAAGCTTTGACCTTCTTCTGAAAGCTCTTTATAACCGATGTCATGATAAAGGGCCGCAGTTCCAAGTTCTTCCAGCTGCTTTTCCCCAAGCCCCATAAATTGACCAAAGCGAATAGCAAGAGAACTGGAATTAACAGCATGTGCCTTCAGTTTATCTAGCTGGTCACCCTCTCCTTGTTCTGCTCTATTTAGAATTGTCTTCAAAACTTCATCATTTGATGAAAGCATCTTCACAAGAGTGCTAGAAGCCCTCTTAGCCTTATTATACGACTCTTCAGTTTGAGGTTTTTCATAAACATCCTCACTGGCATTTTCAGCTACTCCGGCACCAAAACTTGCCTTGTCCTCAGTGGTAGCATTGGGGTCTTCCATGTATGATTCCAAACATTTATCTAGATAAGTTTGGTAGGCTTCTTCGTCGGCATCCTCTATATAAAGTTTCTTTACCTTCTTTTTTTTCAATCTTTTTTTACTTTCACTCTCAATATCATCGCCCTTTCTGACGTATAATAGATACTTGTGAGGCAGTTTGACATACACGTCAAAGGTGAATGGAATTTGACTTTTTAATGTGGTTAATCGAACTGGAACATATTTCATAATAAAAATTAACTTTTTTTAACTCTATTTTACTATAGACTAGAACAAAAGCAAAAAATAAAAAGAGGAAGTGAATATGGCCTTTGATCCAAAACAAAAAATACTAGTAGTTGATGACATGTCCACGATGAGAAAGATCATTAAAAACATGTTAGTTAAAATGGGATGTACCAATATCACTGAGGCTGAGGATGGCAAGCCTGCATGGGAAAAGATCCAAGAAGCATATGCATCAGGCACTCCATTCGACTTTGTTTTATCTGACTGGAACATGCCTGGAATGACGGGTTTAGACCTATTGAAAAATGTGAGGGCCGATGAAAGGTTTAAGAAACTTCCATTCCTAATGATTACCGCAGAAGGTGAACAGTCAAATGTTGTTACGGCAGTTAAGGCGGGTGTTAGCAACTTTATCGTAAAACCATTTAACCAGGCCACTCTGCAAGGCAAAATAGAGAAGATCTTCAAATGAGTATGTTAAAAGACCCAGAAATGAAGGAGATCGTTGACGGCTTCTGTGAGGAGTCCAACGATTTATGCCAACAATTGGAGGACATCCTTGATGAATATGAAGAGAACCCAGGTAAGATTGCTCTTCTAGAACAGTTTGGTCAAATAATTGATAGAATCATGGGTGCCGCCAAAAGCATTGATGCCGAAAAAACTGGAAACTTCTGCGAACTTGGTAAAATAGTGAGCTATAAAGCAAGTCAAACAGATGATATGAAGCTACTTGAAATCGTAACAGCTGTACTATTTGACACCCTAGACATTCTTAACTCTCTTTTGGAAAACATTGAAAAATCTGGAGAAGAGAAAGTGGAAGGAATCAACTTGGAGACATTTGCAAACAGATTAAAATGGCTCGAAGAAAAATTCTCTCACGTTGAGAGGGCATCGGTTTCTATAGATGAGAATGAACCTAAAAACAAACAAGAGTCAATTGATCAACTTCTGGCAGATTTAGGTCTATAATTATTAAGTGCCGAAGTGAAAGCTTCGGCGCTTTCCCGACATAACCACTCTGGAAAAAGTAACTACTGGAAATTTTTTAGAAAATAAGAGAACATAAACGTATGACAACTCTTATTAATAAAAGCAACCACCCTGTATTCATTAAAAAAATCAATATTCGCATCTGGACCCTAAGAGATGAAATAGAAGCAGTTATTCAAAAGCGAGTGGCCGAGCACGGAATTGAGAATGTAGAAATTGAAGATATTCAAAAGTACTACTCTTCTCTAGTTCCACGACCTTTAACTGCAGATGAGGCAGTAATCGATATGGGTGGGCAACCTGGCATTGAAGATACCGCTGACTTAAGTGAAGAAGACATCCCTGACGATGCCATGAATGAGATGGCAGCTGCAATGGCCGAAGCTGAGCAGGAAGAGGCCGGCAACGAAGACACATCTGCCGAAGACGCTGCTGCCGCAATGCTTGATGATCAACAAGAAGAGAGTACTGATAAAGCACAAACATCGACATTTGAAAGGGTTCGTCCAGACGAATCTAAAATGATTTCTGGTTTTGCATTCCTATCAGAAGTTCACATGGACCAAATTCTACTTTTTGCCAAAAAGAATTATACCAAAGGCCAAAGCATAATAATTGAATTCATGATTCCAAACCGGTTTTCTATTGCAACAGAAGTGCTTAACTGTGTATCAATCGAAAGAAAATCAAAAATAATTAGTGAAAGTAGCCCTACTCATCGTCTTCAGTGTGGCACCACTTTTCTTTTTGAAGGAGAACGGGAGACTCTAAGGCAATTCTTGAAATCAATCGAACCCGATATTCCGCCACAACCAAAAAAGCTCAAAAAAGCTGAGGAAGAGGATGATGATGAGGACGAGTTTGACGACTTAGGCTTTTAAATGGAATCTATCAGGCAGAGTTTAAAAAACTATATTTCTACGTGGTTGCTGGCACTCTTCGCATTAGGTCTTTTAACCCTATTGGTTTTTTCAGAGGTTTTTCAAAATGTTGTTAGCAAAGACTCAGGGTTCGAACACTACACAACTCCCATACAGGCCGACATCCTTGCAAACATTGAAACCATACGGCTAAAAAACCGCCTAGGAAAATTCACTGTAAGCCTAGACGAAACAAATCAGTGGTTTCTTAAAGAACCTCGAAAGATGCCCGCTCCAGTGGAAACAATTCAAAAGATTATTGGCTCATTTAAAAATATATCCATTCATACTCTTCACGAGAAAGAGCCAATAAATTTAAAAAGTTTTTCTCTAGATACCCCTGTTGCAATACTGGACTTATTCACAAAACTGGATGAGCACATTGAGGTTAAGATCGGTCTTAGAAACCCGATTGATAATACTTCATATATGACCTTCTCAAATCATGACATCATTTATCAGGTTAACGCTTTAACACACAATTTGCAGCTTCTAAGCCTAGGCGACTTTATCGACTCTAAAATATTTGGAGAAAAACTTAGTGATATTCAAAGGTTTGATCTTTACCGTTATAAGAATAAGGATACAACCAACACACTATCAAGAACTCCTTCTGGATGGCTAAGCAAAAGATATAGAAGCATAAGTGACAGTTCTGTAGAACAAAAACTATCGGAAATTTTGGATGTCAGAAGTCACATGATTGTCGACAGTAAAAACGATAAGCTAAAAACATACATCCAAAACTATTTAGACAACCCTCAATATAGACTCCAAATTCAAACCTTAAACGGCAATACTACAACTTATACAATTTCTGCTCTGGTTAACTCTATGCCGGATTTAAAAATTGAAAAGAAGCAATACTTTTTAATGAAATCTAGTGCCAGAGCTCACCCGCATTTAATTCACAAAGACTATCTTGGTCGTTTCACGATACGCTACCAACACCTCAAATAAAAAGGCCCGCAAATCGCGGGCCGGAGTAATTATTGAAATGCTTTCTGCCAGCCAAAGACCATTGTCTCAGTTGGGGCCAATTGAAAATCGTTAACATCAAAACCTGCTAGTTTTCCATACTCAAAAGCTAATCTATGACCTTCTAAAGCACCGGACCTAAAAATATAGTTTGCTCCAACAAGAACAGAGTCAAATCTTCTAGTACTAAACTTAGTATCATGCGTTGTAGACATCATTGAGTGCATGTCTTCATTCATGCCAGATAATCTTTCAAATTGCTTTCTCTCTAGTCTAAGAGACAAAGAGAATGATTCAATAGGCATAACACTTACCCATGATGTAAAGGTATATTCATTACCTAATCTGTAGTCTTCATCATTGCGGCCTAAAAAGGTTTTGCCTTGCACTTGTGCTCCAGCTGAATAAATATCAATATACTTAATCCCAGCTACACCAAAGCTTGCTCCATAACTTCCGCTACCAAGCTGCATAGGATATCCTAGGATCATGTCATTTTTCTCCTCTTCAATGCTTCCAAGAGGTAGAGTTAATCCAATATTTCCCACAAGCTTTAGGTCCTGCTCGTCAATAATACCATAGAGGGCACTCAAACTTGTGTCACCAAGACCTTGTGTCTCTGACTCGGACTCCATACCATTCATGGCCATTTCCATTTCCATGGTATTTTTCATATACCCTTGCATAACTCCAAGTGTGATTTTGTCTGTAAGTCCATACATAGCGCCAATCATGTACATTTTCATGTTCATATCAGTCGGTATCATTGATTTATTATTTGCATCCTTATAGTCCTGAATACTTTTCTCATCGCTACCATTGATGAGCTCATCCATTTTCATATTCACGGCCCTAAGTGAAAACATAAATTCACCTGCTTTGTGGATGTGGTCTTTCATCACGCCTATTGGAGCATGACGATCTGCTATATTTTTGTGATCGCTGAATGCAGCTGTAGATAATAGTAATAGAGTTACGTATAAACGCATGTTTAATTTCCTTTAGTATAGTTATTTAATGAATTTGAATTTTACGAGAGAAAGACTTTAAAGGGCGGTGCCCTTATGCTGATATAGCTTCTAGACTTATGTGAGAATTTACTCTTAACAAAGAACAAACTCTCTGTAAGTTCAAATACATTTAAACAAAAACTGCCCGTCCAATTAATTTTCTCAGCGAGATTTGTATTGGCCAAATTTTTATCATGAGAGAGCTGAGATGCAATCCTTTGAGGGGTTATGGCCTCAGCATAATCATAGTGATTGACTTCATGGCCACCTTCTCCAAGATAGACATTAACACCAGCTAAAGAGACCAGATAAAAGACTACGCCTGCAAAATACGAGCAGCTAAGTGCTTTAAAAATATAAAGAATATTTTTGGTTTTAATAGTGTGATTCCTTAAAAACTAAAGACTATTTTAGTTTTTGAATCAGAGTAAGTCCATCAAGGAATGGAACAAAAATTGCTTTTAAATTTTTTTGATTTCGTATCCATGTATGTAACTCGAATATATTCTGAGCACTTTTCTTTTTAACTCTAACACTCTCCCTTAAAAAACTTCCTCTCCAGTAACTATTATCAATTGCAATAATTCCATTTGAAGAAAGCTTTGGCAGAGCAAGCTTAATAAACTTGAGATAGTCGGCCTTTACGCCATCAACTAAAAATAAATCAAACTGCCCATCAACATCTTGAAGAGCTTCAAAAGCATCTCCTTGAATGTAGTGCATTCTATTTTTCCAATTCACTGGCCAACATAAATTATCAAACACCCTTTCAAGGTCGGACCTTTTCTCAGTCAGAATAACCTCTTTTAAAGAATCTTGGGCTCCAACAAAGTACCAAAAAGCACTATGCCCATAACCCGAGCCCATCTCGAAAATCCTCTCAGGTCTTTGCCCTGAAAGAAAAAAGGCCAAAAGCTGACCAACATCATTGTGTACAGCCGGAAAATTAAGTGTTTTTTCGTAGTGTTTCAGCTCCTTAAGAAGTGATCTTAAGTGAGTGGGAACAAAATTGTAAGGATCGGAATTTGAGAAACGGTTTAGTTCCTCATAAGAAAATGAGTGGTCTTTCATATTGGTTGCCTGTTTGGTCGCCCGAGCGAGCGACCAAATTTATTTGGCAATTACTTAATTTCTTTGTGAACAGTATGTTTTCTCAAAGCAGGATTGTACTTTTTAAGTTCCAATCTTTCTGGATGAGTCTTTTTGTTCTTTGTAGTTGTGTATCTAGATGGGCTTTTCCCAATTTTTCTAGCTTCAGTACATTCCAAAGTGATAATAACTCTTGGCCCCTTTGCCATATGTCCTCCATTAGTTTCTCTTATCTTTAAAGATTGCTAACTTACACTCAAATTGCTATGTTTGACAAGATAAATTTTCTAATATTAAGGATTTAGCTAAAAATATGAAAATCACACCTGAGAATTGGACATTTTGCTCTTTCTCCCACGAGGAATTAAAGGCCATCATAACCTTTGGGGCCAGCCCAGACATTTTGGATGATTCTTTTGTTTACTATGTTACGGTTCTAGATCAGGACAATAACGAGGTCTATCAAAAAGAGTTTTTCTCGATTGAGATGGCCTGCGACCACATAAACGCTAAGTACTCTAATATTTGGGAAATAACTGACGCAACTAGGCCAACCAAGTCAGGCGGTTGCTCAACTTGTATTGCCCACTAGGCTAAGTCTTCGAAATCCTTTATAAAGTACTCATCTATTAGTGCCTTTAACTCTAAGACCTGCTCCTTGTACATATCCAGCTCTAGCTTGGAGAACCTGTGCTCTAGCACCTCTTTTCTAAGCGGCATTAATTTCAAAGTCGAGCTTAAATCAGACAAAAAACCAGGGTGGATAGATCCATGCTCCAATTCCACCTCTTGGATGACACCTTTCTTTATAGCGATGTCCACTTCCCAATTGCCACTTTCTATCTTGGTCTTAAATAGAGGTGTTTCAGCACAGATCCACTTCCAACTCATGAGCACATTCAGGTAGTCAGGGTTTAATAGAACCTTTTCCTTTGCCTCATGTTCAGACCAAACCTTAACTGTGGCGCTCTGGCCGTGTTGGATTTCATAATTTCTAATAAGGCTCTTTATGAAGTCTTCTTCTTTTATATTTGTATTCGCAACTTTAGAGCGAACTGAAGATATGGCCTTGGTTTGAACATTATCCTGCCCAATTTTAGGAATAAGGTACCTGTTGAGGTTATCTAGGTTTGAGTTTAAAAGCATCGTGGCATGATGAAAGGTTCTGTCTCTTTTCTTTTTAAACGCCGCGCCTGAGACCTTTCTGTTGCCGTCAGGAGTAATTATCTGAATATCGCTACGCCCAGAGCTTACGGCCTTATGTCCATACTCGCCTAAAGTTTTTATCATTATGGAATTGTTAACATCCTTATCATAGACCTCATTCCAATCCATGAAGGAAACATTCACATTCCCCTGATCATGATAAACAGTACCTCCGCCACTTTGCCTTCTAGCAAGAAGAACACCGTCTCTTTTCATACCTTCTAAGTCACACTCAACCCAAGGGTTTTGAAACCTTCCCATCACTATGCATGGGGCATCTTTCCAGATCAACAATCGCCTTGTGCCTGCCGGTAACTCAAGAAATAAGACCTGCTCTAGAGCAAGGTTAAGATAAATGTCGTTAGTCTTAATTATATGAACTTCCAAGAACTCTCCTAATTTCCAAAGCTTAACCTAATTTTTAATATTTTTCACTATCTACCGAGTTTTTTACTAAAGTTTTCAGGCTAGTAGCCGACTAGTTCAGTACATTAACGAGGGCAAAAAATGAAATATCCAAAAATTCTTTCTATAACTTTAGCAAACGGTTTGGGCTTTTTAATTTTTGGATCCATTTTGGCCGGTTGTCAAAAAACGGCAATTAGCAAGAAAGGCTTTCTCACAACTCTCGTTAAACAAACCAGCAGGGTTCCGGCCAGCACCTCAAAGAAGTTTGAGGACTTCCAAGATCCAAAACAGATCTATGTATACTGCCAAGTAAATGATATGAATGCCAAAAGATGCTATGAGCGCCACCTGAAAGGTGCATTAACCCGATACATAAAAAAGACAAAAGCAACTAAAGACCAAATTGCCAATTATGAGAAAAAGCACTCTTACGACCAGGTGAAGGGCCAGGCACATAAAGCATTGGCGCATGTATTCATGGCCTTGGGACCAAAAATTAATACTACTGTAGAAAAGAGAGTTGGTTTTTGTGAGGAAAACTCAAGCCTCTACATGGAGAGATGCTTAAATCAATATCTAAAAAAAGAGACATTTGAAATCCTAAACGCATATCAAAGTGCAAATGCTCAAATTAATGGCCATGAATACCTTTTCCTAAAGGATCAAATCAAAAGAAAGCTTCAGCAAAAGCTTGCAAGTGCCAATCAAGAAATAGAACTTAGGAAAAAAAAAGCGCAAAGTTCTCATTTAGAAACAATCTAAAAGATCTTAAGAGCACATTATTAAGCAATCACGACTGGATGAAGGAATCCAAAACACTTCTTCAGGCAAAGTCAGCATGTCTTAACAAAGCAAAAACCCTAGAGACAACGCCTTCCAACCTAGATGCTGAAGAGCTAAACCAACTTATATTAGACAACCTCTGTTACGATATTTTATCACACTCAAATATTGCTAATGCTTTAAATAAGCGTTCGACCCAAACCTTTGAAGAGAAGTTTGCAAGTTTCCAATCTAATCTAAGAAAGCTTGCTCAGGAATGGAGAAATGATTGCTCCGACATGTCTATGCTAAAATACCTTTCCTGCATGAAAAAACTTAGAGTAAAGAAAACAAATGAGTACTTTGATGAGTGGGCATCACTAAAAGGCAATAAAGAGTTTGCAACCCAAAAGGAGATCTTTCTAAAAAGATCCCTTCAAAAGTCACTTATCCAAGATCGTAAAATTGCCTCTGAGGAGCAACTTTAGTCATCCTTTGTCCCGTAAAAGCATGGGTGACCAAAAAGACATTTGTCATTAATCGTCTTTGCGATTGGAGCTGGCACAAAGTCCTCCCAGCCATCCTCGTCATTCACAATCATTTTCAGAACTTTTCTTGAATAGATATGCAAGATGCTGTCATCATACCCTTCCAAGTCTTTGACTTGCCCCAACGCCTTTATATGCTCCACCAAGTGCCTGGCATTTTCTGGAACTGGCATATTCTTTAGTGAAATTAACTCATCAGCAGAAAGCTCTTCTCGATACGGGTAAAGATAAACTTGAACATTTTCCATGAAGAGTCTTCCCAGTGCCTCAAGCTTACCTCCAGGAACTTGGTTGTAATCATCATCAAAGATCTGCTTAAAGTTATATGCACCTAAGACTATTGCCAAATGCTTTGCCTTAAATCTTGATAGATAATTTGTAAGTTTAAAGTACTGTGGGAAGTTTGTAATAAGAACTCTATAGTTGATGCTTGTTAACAGGTCAACTCTGGCCAAGAAATCCTCTTTAGCAAGCTCTCCACCTGAGCGAAGATTGTGAATAGTTATTTCACAAAATGGAACAACTTCTTTAGCACCAGTATCCTTTTTAAAGTTCTCAACCCCTGTTTTCAGGATATCTAAATTAACTTTAGTAGGTGGTCGGTATGATCCTCTGGCAACTAGAATTTCTTTTTTATATAACTCATCCGATGCTAGGGTAATCTGGCCATCGCAATCAAACATAATCGCGTCAGTGAGCTCAGTTTTAACAAGCTCCAAATTCAACAGTCTATTGTCGTATTCTTTAAAGGCACTCCCCTTAGTGCTGATCATATCAATTTCAATCCGCTCTCTACTTAGGTTGTGCATTAACATTGATACAAATTCTTCTAGATTGTTTTCATGATAAAAAGCGGCATAGCTCAGATTGACTCCAAGGACTCCAATGGCCTGTTGCTGAAGCTGTGCTGTATTATCCCCCATTCTTACATGGATAATAACCTCGCTACACTCTTGTTTAGAGCTTCCAAATCGAAGGCCAAGCCAACCATGTGCCTCATTGGTACCGTGATAATTTCTTGCTGCGACAGTATTGGCAAAGGCGAAGTAACTTCTTTCAGGAGTTGTACTAGATAGACGCTCTATCAAAAGTTCGTGCTCGTACTTAAGCATTTTTTCAAGCCTTGATTTGCATACGTATCTTTTACTTTCTTCTTTGCCATATATTGTGTCACTGACCACCATATCGTAAGCACTAATAGACTTTGCCACCGTGCCACTGGCAGCTCCGGCCTTAAAGAAATTCCCCGCAACGTCTTGACCGGCACCAATTTCAGCGAAAGTACCGTATATCGCAGGGTTGAGGTTTATTTTCAAAGCTTTTTGTTGAGTAGTTAAAACAGGCTTCATTATGGGCATCCTAATATAAGTAATTGAAATCTATAGATAGATAATAAACCAATGATTAATTCTAGTAAATGAAAACATTTTGTTTACAAATTTTAACAAAATCGAGTTATAATTATAGGTGATTGACCGATAACTCCTAAGGAGGTCATCATGACTATACTATTCACCGCATTGACAGCAGCTGTTCTTGGAATTGCCGCCATGGCGATAAAATCAGCAACCGAAAAGAAACTGAAAAAAGCGAAAGTAAAGGTGCCGGTAAACAAGAAACGCTAACAATCAATTTAAATTAAAAAAATCATAACCCGCCCTACTCGGGCGGGTTATGATTTTTACCCAAAAGCTTTACCTAAGATTCACGATATTTTCGCCAAATATCCTTATATCGCTACCATCTTCTTCGTCTTTTCTACTAACTCTAGCTTCCATAACTAATCTAAGAAGTTTGACCAGTACCCAAGTAACAGTCATTGAATAAAATGCTACCACAAGGCATGCAACCAAATTTGGGTAAAAATAGGAATTAGCCCCACCTTTTAAAACCAAGTACCCGGTTGCTAGAGCTCCAACCACTCCCCCAATACCATGTGTAGGAAATACGTCAACTGTGTCATCAACCTTAAAGACCTTGTGCATGTAACGTGAAGCGTAGTTACAAAAGACACCAGACAGAAGTCCAATAAAAATGCTGTCATTAACATCTACCAATCCAGCGGCAGGAGTAATGGCGACTAATCCAGAAACAAGTCCTAGGCTTATACCTGTTAAAGTAACCCTATTCGGTGTATGGATGTAGTCAATTAAACACCAAACCCCTAGTGACACAAGCCCTGCGACAAAAGTGTTTTCAAACGCCACAACAGTAGAGTCATTGAACGCAATACTACTTCCAGCATTAAAGCCAAACCAACCAATCCAAATTAAAAATGATCCAAAAAATATAAGAGGCTGACTAAATTTATTTCTTAACTGAAAGTAATCGACTCTACGACCTATGCAGTTGGCAAGAATCAAGGCCGAAAAGCCTGATGTAACATGCACAGTAAAGCCACCCGCAAAATCAATGACACCGAATTCTCTAAGCCAGCCCTCTTTGTTTAAAAGCCACCTAGAAACAGGGCAATATACCAGCAATAGCCACAGAAATGTGAAAACACCATAAAACTTCATTGTGACTCTTTCCAACGTGCTTCCCCACAAAACTAATACACTAATAAAGCAAAACAGGTATTGGAACAAAAAGTAAGGACCTGATGCAACTGCTTCAGAGTACTTAAGAAGGGGAACAACAAATGGATTTTCCATAGCTGAAAAAATAATTCTTTCGCCTAGAAGGCGCCACACAACATAAGTGAGGGGAAGAAGGAGAAAAGGAAAGCATAGGCAGGTTAGAGCATTCTTAAATCTCACACTCCCGCAGTAAACCAAGGCAATTCCAACCACCATGAGAAATAGCAGGGTGATTGACACTAACAACCAAATTTCCATATCACCTTCCAATCTTGCTGATTTTTATGTAAGGTTTAATCACAACCAAATGTCTTAAGTCTTTGTTCATTGTAAAGGGAATTAAATGATAGGTGAATACATTTTTAACAACGCTTTTTCCCTGAAGCCCATAGTTCGTGAAAGGTTTGAATATGGAGCATCAACTCAAAGTTGCAATGTATTTGCAAACCTTAGGCCTGTAACTAAGAATGATGTCACAGTAATTTTGCGTGGAAAAGTAACCAAGAACTTCTCAAAAGACACAACACAACCACCGATTCCAACAGAGTCGCAGGAAGAATATTTAATCGAGCGCTACCTAGAAGTAGGCATAGAGTTCTCCGAAGATTTGGACGGAATTTTCCTTATCATTGTCTTAGACTCTCGAACTAATTGCGTTTCAATCCACAACAACAGATACACTTGCCATGGAATCTATTACTACCAAGATAGTGAAAGACTGATTTTTAGCGACAAGATAACCTCGATCATAGAATTCTTTCTTGACAGCCCTCAACCACACATGGGTGCCGTTCGTTCATTTCTATCAAATGGTTTCACCTCAGCGGATCAGACACAAATCCAAGGTATAAAAAAACTATTGCCAGCTTTTACCTGCAACATTAGCTCTAAAGGAGCCCAGCTTGCTAACTACTGGGACAAGGAGATTAGTTTTAAAAGATCTTCCGGCCAGAGTATTGAAAAATCCATCGATGAGTACATTGAAATATATCGACAGGGAATTAAAAACTACTTGGATGTCCACAAACCTGAAAAGGTAGCCACTCTTTTAAGCGGTGGGAACGACACGTCTTTTGTGCTTGCCAACCTAAGCGAAGTAACAGACAAAAAAATTCATGCCTACACAGCAACTTTTCCTGGCTGGGCCTGGAATGAAGAAAGCTTTGCAAAAAACATCAGTGAGAAATTTGGCGCGAACTTTCACCCAATACCTTTTGAAGCAAAGGACATCGATGAAGTAAGTGACTTAATCGCTGCAAACGAGGAACCTGTGGTTGGTTCTTCCCTTCCGCTACATATCATCGGCAGAAAAGCAAAAGAGGACGGATTTAGAGTCATGTTTGGTGGTGATGGCGGCGACACACTCTGGGGTGAATACTATCCAGTAGCTGAGTACCACAGGTACATTAAAAATCTTCCAAAATCACTACGAGCCTTGGCGCACAAAACTTCAAAGGCATTGCGAAAACTTACAGACTGGGAAAGGTTTTGGGAGTTGGAGCATGTGTCACAGCTCTTTGTTGAAGACAACTATTACGAAGATTTCATGAGGAAGTTATGTACTTATCGCCACTTCAGCGATGACTATCAAAAGAAACTCCTTAAAGATGAAGTTTACAAAAACCCAATACCAAAGAGCATAAAGGAAATAGAATTCACCAAGGAAAACTTTAGAGATGCACTCATAGAGGGAAAACTGTACAACGCATTTTACACTTACCAATCATTCCATACTTACAACTGTATGGAGCATTCTGGACTAAACCTATACTTCCCTACGATTCAAAAAGATGTGATTAGCTTCATTACAAACCTTCCATATCACTGGGTAAATGGCGGCACCTCCCTCCACCGTTTAATGAACCATAAATCGATTAACAGACGCCTACACAAAAAGGCATTGGCAAGATTTCTAAGGCAAGATGAGATATACAACCGCTCATTTGATATTCCTTGGTACAACATCCTTAGACCAAGAGCTGAGGTACTTGAGCTTTTAAAGCAAAGGCTAAAGGCCAGAGGATGGTTTGAAGAGAGCGTACTGGATAAGCTTTTCGAAACTTTCAAAGCACAAAAGGTAAAAGAATATGAGCTGCTGGAGCTTAAACATCATGGATATAGAATTTTTACTCTTCTAAGCCTTGAGATTTGGTGTATTTATGTTCTTGATAAAGGTTTTATGGATGAGGGTTTCAGCAACAGAGCTCTTGAAGATATTTTGGCAAATTAATTAATCAATAAATTCCTGGCACCAAAGCTCAAAGTTATAGAGACACTGAAATTGTTTAGAATCGAGGAGCTCCAGATTGTCTTTTCTCAAGTGGTGCTCCAGCTCTTTAAGATCATAAATATCTCTATTACGTGCGTTATCCAGTATGGCCTCTTTTCCAAAGCGAATAGTTTTACTACTAAATACAGCTCCGGTCGGAAGATAAAATGCCTGCTTCTTTCTCTTTATCACATCGTTGTCAATCCCAAGCTTGGCCTTGGACAAACAGTTTCTAAAAACCCTTTTGGGATCTTTTAAATTATAAATTTTTCTAGACTTTACCTTTAATATAAGTTCAATAATTCTGTGATCAAAAAAAGGTACCCTGCCTTCAAGGGAACTTCTCATGGAAAGCTTTTCAAGCCGGTGCAGAGTATAGTTTCTTGCCCAATACCTAAGATCAAATCGCTTTACACGATCCGCAAAATCAAAGTCTTCCATTGAGTTCCAATAGTTTTCAAGCTCTGCTGGTCTGGCCACATTTTTATTAAATATCCTTCTTGAAACAGGGTCTTCAAATACACCTGCCAATGATATATAACGTTCAAACTCGCTGCCAATGTGCTTAATATGCTCTTGTACCTTTAACTTTCCACTAACTCCAAGTTTTGCCGGATATGGAAAGAATGCCTCTAAGATTGATTGTGGAATGGATCCAAAAACTTTAGAAATTAAGGCCCAAACAGAATTTGGGAAGAACTTAGTTGCCAACTCTTCAAGGTTTAGTACTTGGTGGTGTATATAGCCTGAGAAAATCTCATCAGCCCCTTCTCCGGCCAAAACGACCTTATGCTTTTTTGCCACTTCTTGAGCAAGCAGCATTGTCGGTAAAATAATAGAATCGCCCAGCGGGTCCTCAAGGGATCTAATAGCTTCTCTATAATACCCAAATGATTCCTCGCCAAGAGTGCATTTAAAGTTCTCAAACCCAAGCTTTGAGGCTATCTTCTGTGCCTTAGAGAGTTCATCGTTCTCAACACCAGTAGAAAATGTGAATGTTTCAAGATTAAAACCAAGTTTTGCAGACTGGGCGACAATGGATGCACTATCCACTCCCCCAGACAATAAGGCCGCCACGGAGGTATCACCAATATTGTGTTCTGAGAGTACTGTGGAAAAAATACTATTGAAGGATTCCACATCTAGGGTGTCCTCAATAGGTAAAATATTTCTGCTATCCCAATACTGTCTTAACGAAACCCTACCATCCCGACTATAAACACTGTGTGTTCCAGGTGCAACTTCCTCTATCCCCTCAAACATCGTGGCCTCACCATGGGTAAAGCGCAGATTAAAGTAACTCCAAAGTGCACCTTGATTTATAGAGGACTTAAAAAATTTGAGTAAAGGTCGAATTTCGGAAGACAAAAATATTCCATCTTCATTCTCCGCAATATACAAGGGCTTTATGCCCATCCGGTCACGAAAAACATGCACCTTTTTGCAAAAAGAATCATAGATAACGATACTGAACATTCCTGCAATTCTATCAACAAAAGATGCCCCCCACTCCTGAAAAGCATTCAAAATAACTTCAGTGTCACCCTCTGTTTTAAAATTGTGTCCCAGAGATTCAAGCTTAGAACGGATGGTCTTGTAATTATAGCACTCTCCGTTGTAGACCATGCAAAACCTTCTATCTTTTGAGAAAAAAGTCTGGGTAGAGTTGTTGCTTAAATCAACTATTTTGAGTCGTGCATGAAGTAGTAGTATATTCTCATCCTCAAAAGTTCCACAACTATCAGGGCCTCGGTGTCGAAGCTGTGTGTGAAGCTCACTCTTGACCCTTTCAGAAAACTGCAGTCTATTTTTTTTAACAACACAAAAGAGCCCACACATAAATCACCAACCAACTTCTTTATATGCCACTACTTCACCATTCACATTCTTCTCAACATGATATGGAGCAGATTGATTTAAATGTTCTTCGAGAAAGTGTCTTGACTGTGGAACGTAACGAGTCCAAAACTCTCCACCAAAGTGAACATTAGTATAATGCTTGGTTGCATAGAGCTTGCTTGTGACTTCAATGGAATCTTTGTTAAACTGGATTATTCGTTTATAGCTATCCCCACGTCCGGAGTGGAATATTAATGCTGATTTGATCGCTTTCTTCAGCCTATTTGCAACCTTATGATTAAATCCAAAGCAAAGCATGAATAGTCTGAACAATATGAATTTAGCTGGAGAAAAAACTTTAGAGCTTACATCGATGAGCTCTCCCTCTACATCTATACTACCGTCCTGCACCCTCCATTGAGTTTTTGCACACGAAAGGCTTGAATAGGTTTTAGCTCCCTGCTTGGCCAAGATTCCGCTATCAGCTATCAAGACCCTACCACTCGCTGGGCACTCTACTCTTAGAGCACCACCCTTATTTAGTGCCATGCTCGCGTAATATTTTTCAGTAGCCTTGATAAAGATATTGGCAGAATCAAACGTTTTTTCAAAACCTTGATCGAGGCCTAACTCATAAGGCAATTTTAATTCTTCGCCCTTATTTCGGGAAATCCAAAAGGAATGTGCATCAAGGAATTCATATAGACGATAAACAAGGTAATGGTCATCAAGGTCGGAGCTAAGAACTTGCTTTCCTTTTTGAATCCCCTCCTCCATAAACCTGGATAAACGTGCACCTAGAGGTGTATCTCTCAATGCTTCAATCCCTGCACAAAAGAACGTTACAGTATGCCTACTTCCAACAGCTCCACCGACATTGCCTGAGGGAAATGCAAAATAAGAAGTGAAGTCTAATGAGCGCTCACAAATGTGTCTTATCTCAGGGTTATCATAATATTTTAGACTCTTTGCCAAAAAGCTCAAAGTACCAGACTGATAGCCTGGATCCGCACCATCGTATTCTAAGGACCAGCCCTCTTCTTCATTCAAAGTATCGAGCAAGATTTCTTTTAATTCCCTAATCCGTGGGCCAAGATCATTTCGATCCATTAAATTCAAGGCCTGAACTAGTGGCAAGTAAACAATTGCAACATGATTTGAGATCATATGCCCCTCGTCAGAGCATTTTAGAAAATCAACTCCGCTATCAATAACCTTCTCAAGTTTTTCCTTTGAAGTTTGCGAGATTGCATCGCCAACCAGTTCATAACAGTCAAGACAGGCATTCATGATATAACCTGTAGGACCGGCCCATCCTCTCTCATTTACATACCACTCATCAAAGGATCCATCAGAGTGTTGTATTTGATTTAATTGTTCTATCCCAAGTTCAATCCAGTCAATAATGACCTGTTTTTTAAAGTACGGACTCCCCTCTAAAACCCAAAGTTTGGCAAGAATACCAATACCCATCTGGAAAGTCGCACTGGAAAAATCTGAGGTTTTAAAGTGCCAGTAGTTTCTATCAAAGCTTCCAGAAGTTGAATCAAAAGGGTTTCGATTCATAAGGGTAAGGAGCCTGCGCGAGCTTACTAGAATATCTGCTAAGTATGGGCTATCCATTTAGTTTTTTCTCTTTACTTGTGCAAGTAACTCTAGAATCACTCCAAAAAAGAATAAATTGGCACCAGTGGATAATAACACGAAGAACAAAACAAACGACTGTCTTTCAATCATCTCAGGAAGTGAGAATTTTGTTTGAGCAAGAACAATCAAAATGTGTGCCATAGCAAGTAAGATCAGCGCGACACCAGCTCCAAATAAATAGCTTATGTGCTTGCCCGATCTAAGTATAAGCACAGGTAGAGTGTAAAATACATACTTAGGAATGGACAAAACAACTCTAGATTTGCCATGTTCCCTTCTAAGCCACTTTGATGATATTTCAATTATTTTAAATCCATTCTCGGCTGCGTCGATAATACTCTCTTGTACATACGTATGGGTTCCAAGAAGCTCAAGCTCTCTAACAACATCTGGAGTCACGGCCCTAATGCCACCGTGACTATCAGTGAGTGGCAACTTGGTAAACCTTCTTAAGATCCAGCTTAAAACAATAGTGCCAAAGCGATTTATAAATCGATATTTATAATCAATGAGACCCTTTTCTTTAAACCTAGAGCCCAAGACCAAATCTGCACGTTCTCTATCCTTTGCTTCAATAAAAACTGGAATTTCATTCAAGTCAACTTGTCCATCAGCATCAATTGATATTATAAGATCCGGATTTGATCTGGCCGCAGACTTAAGCCCTTTCAACATGGCAGTCCCCAGTCCCTTCCCACCGCCGACAACAACACGAGCACCATTTTCACTGGCAATCTTTCTAGTATCATCAGTGGAGTCGTCAGTTAAAACAATTTCGTGAATCTGGATTTCATTGTGTGCACAAACGTCTTTAATCTGACGAATGACTTGGCCTATAGTTGAGGCTTCGTTCTTGGTTGGAATGACAAAAGAAACTTTTTTAGACATTGGTTATTCTCCGATACCTTTAAACGTCATAGGCCATTTTTAGCTTTAAGCTTTTTGGGGCCGTATAATTCTTATTAAAACAAAGATCCAAAATATGGCCTTCATGGTTTTCAATATATTCAAGATCTCCTTCAGTTGGTTCCATCGCACCCAATACCAAGAGATCGCATTTGTCTGGAAGCTCAGAAGTATTAAATGCAGGTCTGCATACTTCTTTAGCTTTCAACTCCTCAAGTGCGATCATGTTATCTCTTACATAAATCTCTTTTTTGGGAATGTATGAAGGACGTTTTTGAAGCATATTGATTAAATCCATCATTGGGCTAGATCTTAGATCGTTGGTGCCTTCTTTAAAACTGGCACCAAAGAAAACTATCGTTTTAGGATTTATCTTTTCAATTGCACTAAAGCTTCTAAATAAATGTCGATTATTACTTTGAATAATTGAGGCAATAATTGGCGCCTCGATATGCTTTTCCTTGGCCAAATAGTCCAGAGCACTCACGTCCTTAGTCAAACATGGACCACCAAAAGCAAAACCCGGTCTTAAATATTTGGTTGAAATATTGAGCTTTGTATCTGAAAGAAAGCAGTCAACAAGTTCATCAACGTTAACTCCATAACCACTGGAGATGGATGCGATCTCATTAATATAGGCAACCTTTAAGGCATGAAAACTGTTATTTAAATACTTTAGCATCTCAGCTGATTCAAATTCCACAAGCTTAATATTATCAGTTCCCGAAAAAAGCTTCCCAAGAGTATAACTCCTTTTAGGATCGTGAACTCCTACAACGTGCATGTCCGGGTAGAGAAAATCTTCAACAGCATTTCCCTCTCTGAGAAACTCAGGGTGATAATACAGACTAATATTCTCATTATTTTTCAAAATGGGTAATAGATGTTTCTTAATGGTCCCGGGGGGAATGGTGCTTCTCAAAACTAAATCAAGCTTAAGTTCACCGGCCAAGCGAGATATTTCTTGAATCGTGTCAATAACCTGACCTAAGTAAACACTTCCGTCCAATTGGGTTGGTGTTCCTACGCATACAACAACCGCATCAATTCCACCAAGAGAGTCCAGGGAGCGAGTAAAACTGATCCTATGCTGATTGCGTTCCAAAAGCTCGGCAAGTCCTTGCTCTTCAATATAAAGCTTTTTGGAAATAAGCTTCTCCACTTTCTCCCTGCTAATTTCAACACCAATGACATCATGCCCATGCTCACTTAGACCCAAGGCCGCAACAAGGCCCAAATTTCCCAATCCAAAAACAGCAACCTTCATGAATTAAGCTCCTTGCCTACCAGCTTTTCCATGTCACGAATAAACTGATTTCCACGATAACCTTTTTTAATCTTTCTAAGAATCTTGGTATTTGTTTTTAAGGTATCAAACCACTTTAAAACTTTCTCTCTATCACCTACGGCATGATAAAACGAAACTAAAAGAGAATTAATGAAGAACCTAGAACCAAAAAAATCTTCTGTTTCATAGAGGTATTCTAAAAACTTTCCACCATATTTTTTTAAATTTATTTTTTCCTTAGTAGAGATGATAGTAAATCTATTCCAAAACTTGCACTCTATATTAACATCCCTACTTACGAGATGAGACGGACACACTGATTTTTCGGACGGTATGATAGCAGATATTTGAATATCTTCTTCAGCATTCACAGTGTCAAAAACAATTCCATTATCAGGTACAGAACCAAACGGTTGCTTAACGCCTTCACCATAAACTCTAAACCTTGAGTCTTGTTGTTCATGCCCAAAGATACCAGCTCCGACGAAAACATCCCAACACCAAAAGGATTCAAAATCACACATTCCAAAAACATAGACTTTATCGGGACCATAGTCTTTAATCATTTTTTCATGAAGACCCTCCCAATCACGGCGAAAACTCACTTTTTCTTTATACCTAATAGAAGTATCGCCGAACAGACATAAGAATAGTGCCAAAGAGCCTACAGCGGCCTTAAGCCACAGAGTACCTTCCCTACAGATCAACCTTAAAGCAAATATGGTTGCAAGAACATAAAAGCAGGTGAAGTACCACCTCTGAAGTTGCCAAGCAACAATGACTTTATAAAAGAATTCAAAACTCGGTACCCAAATTAAAAGTCCAATAAATAAAGTTTTAAAGACAACACTTCTTTGCCTAACATTCTTTAAAGCTAAGACAAAACCAGACAAGAACACACTCAATGCCCAAAGTCCTGATCCCCGCCGACTGTAGAAAAACGTAATATAATTCTTAAGACTCCACCCTTCCAACCATTTATTAAAAGCATGGCCTGCATCAACCTTTATTTGTCCTGCTCCCTGGGCCGCTTCAAAAATATAGAGTTGAATAGGTAGAAAAAGTAATGCCGGAAGTAGTAAGGCAATACCAATCCACATACATTCTCTATACCTTTTATTGTCAACTGCTAGAAGAATCATGCAGGCCAATCCAAAACAGAACATTAGAAAAATAGGCTGCATTCCTACGGAGAAAAAAAACAGGTATGTGCACAGAGCAAAACTAAAAAGGTTTCTTTTAATATTATCTTGCAAGTAGAGCTTAAACGAAAGAGCACAAAAACTAAGTGTCATCATTGCAAGTCCCACAGGACGACCTTCTAGGGAGAGATATCTAACATCGAAGTCAAATGTGTAAAACAAACTTAATAAAATAGAAAAGAATACAAAGCCGCGAGTTCTGATAAATGCTAATTGAAAAATTATCAATGAAATAAGCATTGGAACAAATCCCATAAGCTTTGCGCTCATTTTTCCAAATCCTACAATCTCTCCAATTAGCCCACTTAAAATATAGCCACCAGCGGGTTGCTGCTCACTCGCAGAAAATAAAAAGATATCACCACGAGAGTTCATGATCTGGGAGTATTCATCCAGCCAAAAATTAACATCAGAGTAGCTTTGCCAAGTATTATATGAGAAAAAGACAGCTCCGAGCACCATTGTGATTACTGGAGTCCAGGACTTTGGATATTGATCATCATTACTAACTGAAGAGCGCAAACTAAAAATCGCCAATATTGTGCCCAAGGCCAAGATAATACAATGATAGTAAAACAGTTCATCAGCGTGGTATTGAAATCTTCCAAATATGTACAAAGTGCCCGCAAGAGTAAAAAGCAGGTATGCGCGTAGAATGCCGATCAACGAATTTCTCATATGTGAAAATATTTATGCTTGTATTTATTATCTTAATTTAGTGTATCATAGACCCAATAATTTAGGGTAGTTTGGTCCGCAATTTAATCATGAATTTTTTAAAAGCTTTAACCACATCCATTCTTACTTTGGCCCTTTTACTGGCACTTCTTTGGCAACTTGATTGGCAACAAATTTCAGCTGTCCTTGGACAGACAGATCCTTTATTTTTTTTAATGGCAATACTTCTTACCTGCTTCTCTTATTGTATTCATGCAATGAGGTGGAAGTTGTTTTTCTCAGGCCCAGGTACAGAAATGCACATTATATTTAAAACTGTGGTCATAGGGCATTTGTTTAATGCTTTGCTCCCAAGTAAGGCCGGTGAAATAATCCGTCCTATTTTTTTAAAAAGGACTAGTGGTATAGCCTATACCAACATCTTGGCAACATGCTTGGTAGAAAGGATTTTTGATGGGGTTTTAGTTCTAGGTTGCCTTGGGCTTGGTGCAGCATTTCTTGGAAAGGAAATTGTTGGCTCCCTCACCGCTGCGTGTATTATATTAGGCCTTTACTTCCTAATAGCTTCGATTTTAATTGCCTTATATTGGCACCAGGAGCGAATTCAAACTTTTAGTGCAAACATACTAAATAAAAAGATTCATCAAAAACTAGAATCCATAATCGCCGAACTCTCACTTGGAACGCGCAGACTAAACAAGCTTAAGTCTCTTAGAGTTTTAGCATATACAATAGTCTATTGCAGTTTAAATGTCGCCGCTGTGTGGTGTGCTCTTAGGTCAATTAACTTGCAAAGTGATTTGCAAACTCTAAAAGTTTCACTTCTTCTGGTGGGTACTTTAGGTATCTCATTGGCCCTGCCCTCACCACCAGCAAACATGGGTGTTTTTCACTTTACGGTTTACAGCGTGCTCGTATTCGCAAGTGGAGAGGATTTCACTTCGAACACATCTTTCATTTCGGCCGCAATCGTTATTCATCTTGCGGCCCTAATTCCAGACTTGCTTGTGGGTGGCCTCAGCTACTTCAGCTTCCCAAAACGATTGAGAGAGCTCCCCGTCAAAGCTAGTTAAGTGTCCAAACTAACCATTTAGATTTTTATTAACAACCTCATAGGTGTCATCACTAAGCTTTTGATCCAAAATCCTGCTTAGCTCACCGGCGAGAAGAGCTTTCCTTTTTTCATCCAAACGTTTTAGGTGGTTCATACTCTTAGCAAGCCTAGATGCCACCTGAGGATTATACGAATCGATCTCGATAATTTTATCAGCAATCCACTTATACCCTTCACCGCTTGGATCGTTAAATCTAAGATGATTATTCATAGAGAATCCACCGACCAAACTTCTTAATAGATTGGGCACTTTTTTATCATAAGCTTTGTTTTTAGTAAGCTCATCCAACTTCTCAAGGGTGATGTGAGAGTTACCAGAGTGAAGAGCATACCACTTTTGCATTACGAGTGTTTCGTCCATCCACTTGTCATAAAATCTTTGAGAATAAGTATCACTCTTTTCTGGATAATTATTTACAAGACTGTTTAGTGCGGAAAACTCTTCAGTCATATTTGTGGCCTTATCAAATTGAGCCGCAGCAAGCTTAAAGAACTTTTCATCACTTTGTAGAGAAAGATATCCAAGACAAACTTGACGTAAAGATCTCTCTCCCATGGATTTTGCGCTCAAATCAAATTCTTTTCTCTCCAAGGAGTTGTATATTTTTTCAAATTGATCTTTGAACTTATCAGAGATTTGTTTTGCAAACCTCTCGCGAGCATAATGAGCGGCCTCAATAGTGTAAACGTCATAATCTTCGTCAATCTCTTTGACGGTTGGCAACGAGAGTGCATAAGCGAGATAGGCCTCTTCCAAATCTTTGTTGCCCAGAAGCTTCCCATAGGCACTAAAAAATGCCTCGCTTGCATCATATTCACTCGAGCATTGATAGGCACTCACAAATCTTTTCAACTCGCTTTTATAAAGCTCTTGAGCTGCTTCATAGCGAGAAAAGGTGTCACCGTCAAAGGCCATTAAATGTATGAGTTCCTTTTCAGAGGAGTTTTTCTGAAGAATTACAGGTGCACTAAATCCTCTGTTATATGAAACAACTGGCCTTGATTCAATTGATTCAAACTTAAAGCTTTGTCTCTTTTTATTTAATTCAAGCTTGCCATCAATAGGGAGCTCTTTTCCATTTGAGTCAATTAAACCAACATGAAATGGCATATGAAGACAATCATAGCCATCATGATCAATCTTGGCATGTTGTTCAAAAGTCAACTCGAACACTTTGTTTTCAGCATCATACGACTCTGTAACTTTGAGCCTTGGAGTGCCTTTTTGATGGTACCACATTTTAAAGTGATCCAAGCTAACTCCACTTGCATCGGCCATTGCGTTTACAAAGTCATCAGTTGTTACGGCCTGTCCATCGTGCCTTTTAAAATATAGATCCATCCCTTTTCTGAAATTACTTTCGCCAAAAAGCGTGTGTATCATCCTGATAACTTCGGCACCTTTTTCATAAACGGTTGCTGTATAAAAGTTGTTAATCTCTATATATGACTTCGGCTGAATAGGATGGCTCATTGGACCTTGGTCTTCTGGAAATTGATGTCTTCTCAGCATGACAACATCATCAATTCTTTTTACAGGCCTGCTTAGCATATCAGATGAAAACTCTTGGTCCCTAAACACAGTAAGGCCCTCTTTAAGAGTTAACTGGAACCAATCTCTACAAGTAACTCGGTTACCAGTCCAGTTATGAAAGTACTCATGCCCTATCACTGCCTCAATTCCAGCAAAATTAGCGTCTGTTGCTGTCTCTTTTTTTGCTAAAACGTAGGCTGAGTTAAATATATTAAGGCCCTTATTTTCCATGGCACCCATATTAAATGAATCTACGGCCACGATCATGTAGATATCAAGGTCATACTCTAGGCCAAATTTCTCCTCATCCCATTTCATGGAATATTTAAGAGATAGCATTGCGTGATCACACTTATCTTCATTGCCATGGTCCACAAAGATTTCAAGTTTCACAACGCGTCCACTTTTTGTAGTAAAACTGTCTTCAACCTTTGCCAAATCACCGGCCACCACAGCAAACAAATATGATGGCTTTGGGTGTGGGTCATGCCACACAACTTTTAATACTCCATCATTTTCTGTTTCTTCAATTTTGTTTCCATTGGCCAAAAGAATTGGAAATAGATCCTTCCTGGCCATTAGCGTTGTCGTGAACTCACTCATAACATCAGGTCGATCAAGGAAGTAAGTTATTTTTCTAAAACCTTGTGCTTCATTTTGGGTACAAAAAATATCCCCGGACTTGTAGAGTCCTTCACAAGAAAAGTTATTCTTTGGATTAATTTTCACTTTAACTTGTAAGACAAATTCATTTTTGGAAGTCTTAATACTCAAAGTTTTTGGTCCTACAGAGTACTCTTGTTCATTCAAGAGCCTTCCATCGATTTTCAATTCCAAAAGCTTAAGATCAACTCCATCAAGTACTAGTTCATTCTCATGTTCGCCATTTCTTCTCATGTACAGCTTGCTTTCAACAATTGTACGCTCTGCTTCGATATCAAAAGTTAAATCTGTCTTATCAATGAAGAATTCAGGTGCTTTGTAATCTTTTAAAAATATTTCTTTTGAAGTGCTCATACCGTTTTCCTTATCTGATTTTAAAGGAAATTGTAACGGCCAGCACTTCTAATGTTAATACCTTAACTAATGGAAAGCACTCGAATAAGTGATCTAAGGCCTAGATTATTGGTAACGGTATACATCCATATATAACCGAATCCATTTGTCGGCCAAAGGAGCATATAAAAAAATTAGTAAAGAGAAGTTAGTCCAAAGAAAAAACGGAAGCCATGCCTTTTCCTCACTACTTTTAGCGTACTTAAAAAACTCATACACAACCATTAATGCGAATGGAATCATAAGAATAACGTACAAAAAGTAATAACTTACAAAGAATGGCGCCATAAATGCCAACAGTGCGTAAGCAAAAACATAAAATGAGATATGATAAATCGTTCTCTCTTTCCCTACAATAACAGGAAGTATTGGAAACTCCCCTCTTGCATAATCATCTTTAAACCTAATCGCCAAGGTCCAAAAATGGGGCATTTGCCATAAAAACATAACTAGAAAAAGGTAAACCGAGGCCGGAGATAGTATATCGTTATTGACAGCACTAAAACCTAAAACACCCGGAAGGGCACCAGGAACTGCCCCAGGGACTGCAGCAAACATCCACTTAGGCTTCCAATGCAAAGTATAAAGACCATTGTACAAAACAATAATTACAAGACCAATATAACAAGTTATTGGATTTACCCAAAATAAGATAAGGCTGCCCACAACCATATTGAAGGAGCTAATGCCAAAAGCTAGTGGCCTTGACATCTCACCACTGACAAGTGGACGATTTTTCGTTCGCTCCATCTTCTTGTCTCTATTAATTTCTTGAATTTGATTTAAGGCCAAACTCCCAGATGAAATAAGTGTTGTCCCCAATACCAAGGCAAGGAAGTGAAGAAAGCTAAAACTCCCCTCTACAGGAAAACCAATGCCGTAACCAGCAATAGCACTGATTACGACAAAAAAAACAATTCCGGATTTAAAAAGAGTTTTAAGCTGTTTATACATTGAGACTAGGCTCTAGTGAAAAGGTCCACAGCAGAAATAATAAATAGCAATGATATGAAACCGATTGAAGACAACATAATTGCTCTGTTCATCCAAGTATCATATTTAAGGTGCATAAACCAAAGGCCTACAACTGTGGCCTTAGCTGTTGCAATGATCATTGCTAATGTAAGGTTAAACTCCCCTAGATCAACATTCTTGGCAGTGTAAACAGTTAGAACTGTCAGAATTACCAAAGTAAGGAATGTAATCAAGTTCGTTTTAAATGGAACAACGTGATGTCCGCTCATATCTGACTCCAATTAAATTAGATACATTAAAGGGAAAAGGAAGATCCAAATAATATCAACAATGTGCCAATAAAGACCAACACCCTCAACAGATGTATAGTAGTCCTTGCTGAACTCATCATTTTTCAACCTTTTCATCAACCAAACCATAAGACCGATACCAACAAGAATGTGGATACCGTGAAGGCCAGTCATTACAAAGTAAAATGTCATAAACAATTTAGTTTGTGCTACTTCAACAGCCTCAGGGTTCCAAACACCAAGACCCGGGAACAATCCGTGATGAATCTTACCAGAGTACTCAAAGTACTTAACAATCATAAAGATGAAGGCACAAGCGGTTGTGATAACAACGTTTCTAAATGCCTTTTTATTTTGACCTTGCATACTATCAGTAACGGCCTGTGCCATTGTGAATGAACTCAGTAGAAGTACAATTGTATTAAAAGCACCAAGCTTCCAATCCAAAAGTGATCCACCTTCAACCCAAGCATCGTAATACTTAGTTCTGTAAATGAAGTACCCAGCAAACAACGCTCCAAACATCATTAACTCGGTGGCCATGAATAACCAAACACCCTGCTTCCCAGCCTCATGTTCTTGAATCATGGAATCAAAGTGATGAGAGTGCTCTACTCTCCTGTCTACTTTACCTGTACTCATAAGGCCTCCCAGATACTTTTGGTGATTTTTCAAAGTTAGTATGAATTGGTGGAGATGAAATAGTCCACTCTAAAGTTGTACCGTTAAATGGATCAACAGGTGCTTTTTCACCTTTGATAGCTGCCTTTATCAAAGCATAAATTGCCACACCAAAGCCCAATGCAAGAATCCAAGACCCAATGGTTGAAAGAACATGATAACCAGAGTAAATCCCGTCATATGTAGCATATCTTCTAGGCATCCCAAGCGATCCCATAATGAACTGCGGAAGGAAAGTTACATTGAATCCAATAAATACTAAAACGGCAGAGATTTTGCCCAAAAGCTCATCATACATTTTACCGGAGATCTTTGGCATCCAGTAAAACAGTCCGCCAAACATAGCTACGATAGCACCACCAAGCATTACATAGTGAAAGTGAGCAACAACAAAGTATGTATCATGCAAGTGAACATCTACAGCAAAAGCTCCAAGGAATAATCCAGTCAAACCACCGATAGTGAAAAGACATAGAAAAGATAGTGCATAAAGCATTGGAGTGCTTAGTGTAATTTGTCCCTTATAAAGAGTAGCAACCCAGTTAAATAACTTAATTGCAGTTGGAACCCCAACAAGCATAGTTAGTACAGTAAAGATTGTACCTGCGACAGGAGACTGTCCAGAAACGAACATGTGGTGTCCCCAAACCAAGAAAGAAATAAAAGTAATTGCAAGAGATGAAAATGCAATTGCTTTATAACCAAAGATCGTCTTCTGAGAGAAAGTAGAAATAATCTCAGAAACAATTCCAAATGCAGGAACGATCATAATATAAACTGCAGGGTGAGAATAGAACCAGAAAAAGTGTTGGAACAACACTGGATCACCACCAAGAGATGGATCAAAGATACCAACTCCAAAGATTCTCTCCGCCACAAGCAAGAGCAAAGTAATACCCAATACAGGCGTAGCGATTACTTGAAGGATAGCTGTTGCATAAACAGACCAAACAAAAAGCGGCATTCTCATCATTGTCATACCCTCACATCTTAACTTGTGAATCGTTACGATAAAGTTAAGACCTGTAAGAATCGATGAGAAGCCCATAACAAAAGCGCCAAAAACAACCATTGTAACAGCAGTCGCACTTTGGGCAGAGTATGGAGTATAGAATGTCCAACCAGTGTCAACGCCACCAAAGAACAAAGACCCGACAGCAATAACCGCACCAATAATTAAGCAGTACCAGCTTGCTAGGTTCAACTTAGGAAAAGCAACGTCTTTAGCACCAATCATAATAGGCATCATGAAGTTTCCAAGCATTGCAGGAACACCTGGAACAATAACCATGAAGACCATTATCGAACCGTGAAAAGTCATAACTTGGTTATAAACGTCAGCAGTCATAAACAACTTCTCTGCAGTCATAAGCTCAAGTCTAAGAGCAAGTGCGAAAAGCCCGCCAACAATAAAAAAAGCAATAATGGTGTAAATGTACATAACACCAATACGCTTATGATCTACGGTAGTTAACCATGACCACAAACCACTTGTTTCATTTAAGTAGTTAACGCCTTCATGCGATCCATGCGCGTTTGCGTTATCTACAGTTTTTGTATCAGCCACTTCGAGCCCCCTATTTTAGTGTTTTTAAATATTCAATAATGTAATCAATTTCTTTTTCAGAAAGCTGTCCAGCAAAAGAGTTCATCCTTGCAGGATAACCTTTAACTACCTTTGCATTAGGCTTAAGAATTGATTCCCTTATATACTCGGCGTTCGCCACAGCAGTAGTACCATCGGCAAACTCTCTTTCAGTGCCAACAAATCCATTAAGTGGTGGTCCGATGATTCTTTCCCCACCTACACTGTGACAAGTCGTACAGCCTTTACGGCTAAATAGTCTTGCACCAAGCTCAACAGGATCTGTAATATTGGCCTCTTTAATTTGACGATCTAACCACTTGTTGAATCTCTCTTCGGAAACAACTCTAATGGTTCCTCTCATCTCAGAGTGCTTAGTTCCACAATACTCGGCACAAAAGACTTTAAAATCACCTCTCATAGTAGGAGTGAAGCTATAACCTGTTTTCATGCCTGGAACAGTNTCTCTTTTTGTTCTAAAGCTTGGAACATAAAAGCTGTGGATAACGTCTGTTGAAGTCATATCCAATAGGACTGGCTTATTTACTGGNAAGTACATTGTGTCNAAAGTACTAAACTGTTTGCCNTCTTTTTCGTAAGTGTACTCCCAAAGCCACTGCTTACCAGTAACTTTAACAACCATTGCATCCTCAGGCACATTCTCTCTTTCGTAGAAGGCCCAAACACCCCAAACAGCGATACCAATAAAAATAATTGTTGGTATTACAGTCCATAGTGTTTCTGCTAGTGCATTGTGAGGGATATAAGCAGATTTGTCGTTCTGACTGCGGTGGTACCTAATTACAAAAAATACCATCACTGCCATCAAGCCAAAAAAGCCGATAACACTCAACAACATGACCGAGTTGTACAAATCATCGATTAAGTACGCCTGCTTTGCCGCTCTATCAGGTAGAGTAAACCCGAACAGCAACGCCAAAATTTCACTGATGAATCCCATATCACATTCCCTTTAAACTTCGTTGCCGCGTTCCCGAAGCCAGAACCTTGCCAAGAAAATAATCAAAACAAGGGCTGCCAATGTTGCTGCGACACGCATTATATTATAAGCATAGAAAGCATACGTTTTCTTATTAGGATCATACTGAAGACAAAACAAAACAAGTCGATCAACAATATTTCCTATTTTGTTTTCGCTGGCCTCAACCAACGAAAGCCTCATTACCTGTGGATCAATATTGAGTCCANAATGGTAATAAGACAAAGCTCCTTGCGGAGTTAGAGCATACGCCGCAGCTGCGTGGGCATATTGCTCCATATTCGAGTCCCAAACATACTTGAAACCCACCTGAGCCGCCAGCTTCTTAATTGACTCTTCATCACCTGTGAGAAAGTGCCAACCATTCTCCGCCCCTGGACGATTGTATTCGCTTAGGTACAGATCTTTAGCCGCCTTAGCATCCTTTGGCCCCTCACGAGGATCAATGGATACAGCTATAAACTCAAACTTCTCCCCAACCTTCCAGTCAAACGCTCTAAAGCTTTTCATTAAAGAGCTAAAGTGCAAACTACACAGAGTTGGGCAGTTATAATATGCAAGCATTAAAAAAACCGGCTTTTCGGAAAAATACTCTCCCAACTTAACCGATCGTCCAGTAGAATCCTTAAATTCCAACCCTAAATCAACTTTCTCACCTAGATGTTCTTCGATTCCAATATCATCCAGATAATGCGGTTTTTCATTTTTCAGGCCGGTCTTAGATAACTCTAAAGGACCTTTCCCCCCTATAGCAAANGCCATAGAGGTGACAAAAAACATTAAGGCTACCAATTTTAAATTCATACAATTTCCACAAAAAGCTACATTCACGAAAATAACGTGAAATTACAGCGATTTTAATGTTTTTGTCTTGCCCAGATTATTATTTTAAAAAGTTAATCAGGCAAGTATAAATTGCGCTAAGCAGTTGTTTTATCTGCGCTTTTAAGCTCCACATGTTCAATGGTATTGATGTGGATCAAATCATAAATAGTCTTTACTGTTAAAAGAACTAAAACACATGCTCCCATCTGGTGAGCACTGGCCAAAGAAAGCTTAACCATACTAAGAATTGTGAACACTCCAAGAGCAAACTGAACAAATATCATAGTGCTCAGTAAATAAAAGTTTCTACGTATAGTCTTATTATTGATGCGCTGAGATGCAAGAACCAAAAAGTAAAAGGCAAAACCAAACAAGCTCCACCCAACACACCTGTGAATAAACTGAACACCAACATTACTTTCAAAGGCGAACTGCCAAAAACTATCATAAGAGTATAGGCCTGTAGGTATCCAATACCTGCCCATCTTTGGAAAAGTATTATATCCAATTCCAGCGTCCAGGCCTGCCACAAAAGCACCATACACAACTTGAAGAACAACAATGACACTAAAAATAGCAATCACCTTCCTTGCGTGTGTTGCAGTCNTTTGGGACAGATCATGNGTNTTCTGTTTAAGTTCAAGCATTAACCAATAGATATAGGCCATAATTATCAAGGCGAGTCCAAAATGGGCCGCAAGCCTATAATGGGAGACATCTGGCCTGTCAACAAGCCCACTTTTAACCATAAACCAACCAAGAAGACCTTGGGAGCCGCCTAAAACAAGTGCCAGCAANAGCTTTCGATTCCAGCCTTTATTTAGTTGTTTTCTAACNAAGAAGTAGAGATAAGGAAGAATAAAAACTAGTCCAATGAGTCTTCCAAAAAGACGGTGGAAGTACTCCCAGAAAAATATAAATTTAAACTCTTCCAGGTTCATCCTATTGTTAACAATCTTATATTCTGGAAACTGTTGATACTGTTTAAAGACTTCCAACCACTCCTGCTCATTCATAGGAGGAATGGCACCAAGCAGTGGTCTCCACTGAACCATAGAAAGCCCAGAGTCTGTGAGACGGGTCACCCCGCCAATAAACACCATACAAAGAACCATGGCCAGGGTCATCCCCAGCCAGATTGTTAACTGTCTCTTAGTGTCTTTAGAGAGATCTTCCATTACTTAACTTCAAGAATCTTACCCTTGGCAGTTTTGCCTTTAGATTGTTCTTTAATATAAGCTAAAAGCTTTTTGATTTGTTCTGGCTCAAGCATTTGCTCGGTCATTTTAATTGGCTCGTATTTTTTGTAAATTTTAACGGCAAGTGGGTCTGGAGTCTTATATTCCTCATCCTCTGGATCACCATCAATCATTCCAGGAGCGTATTGAATAAATTTAATGAGCCACTTTTCTTCTCTTCTTTCTGTAACACCGGCCAAGTCTGGACCAGTCTTGTCACCGCCACCAATTGAATGGCAAGTAGCACAGTTAGTAGTAAATTCTTTTTTTGCATCCCACGCGATTACAGAACTAGCCGAAAAAAGCATGGCTAATAGTATAGATATTTTCATTAGTCCTCCTGAAAGGGTCAGTTAAATCGACCTTAAAATAGTTGAAAATATAGCGAAAATATAGCGCCATTTCATGGATTTAGCCTATGACCCACGTCACCAATTAATTTTTACAAGTCGGTTGAAACCATTAATTGCGAAAAGCCTTTATTGATCGACTTTTTGACTTCAGCTATTGCGAAAGACGCCGATAGGAATAGCAACAGAAACTTTTTCGAAAGGGAATTCGTATGAAACAGCTTCAGTACCTATTTTTTGGCCTTGCCTTATTTATCTCAACCTCGTGTCTTAACCAAGGTAAATTACCTAAAATTCCGGGAGTTGATGGACCAAACCTCAATGTTCAAAACGGACAGATCGTTCTCTCCGTTGGTCTTGAGAAGGTGGACATCGCCGCAGGAATATCGTTGGCCATTCCAAAAATGCAACACTCCAGTGCTACTATTTCACCTGGTCAGTTTGGAAGCACTATTATTAAGGTTGCCTTTGATCCAAGAGATGTAGACAGCGACCATTTCAGAGTCGTGCCAGCAGAAACCCTTCCTGATGGAAGACCTTTCCCATTTACTATGGACGGAACACTTCCGGCATTGGCGCTAAATGTACCTAAACTACTGGACACAACTTTTTACGCCAGTAATGCAGTCTTTGGATTCTTTATTCCAGTCAGCTTGCCCGATGGAATGGATATCCCATTTGATATCCCTTTCAGACTAAGAATGAATGGAAAACAAGTAGGTATTGTCTCCTATATAAGAACTAACCATGAAGGCGAAGGATCCGGTGTGGTATTAATGCTTACAATGAAGCAAATCCAAGACAACCCAGAGTTTCAAACATTGCTAAAATACTCAAAAAGATACGAGTCAAAAGTTTTTTAGACAAAGCTTATCCGGCCAGACAATCCATACTGTCTGGCCACACTCCTTAAGGATTTCAACACCTTAACACCTCTATAACTTTTACAATCATATAGCTCCAAAAAATCAAAACCCCTATAATTTAGACTACTGTGAGGTTGAATTGATTACTAAAGTTATAGCTGCAACGGCCATGATGGCCCTACTCATTTCATGCGGAAAAGAAGTTGAGAATCAGGAAAAAGAAAAAAGTTCTCACTCTTTTCATAAAAGCGAGACAACAACAGATTCTCAGTCTTTACTTAATGCTCTTGAAGCTAATGAATCTCTTTTAGTAAGGGAAGCTCTTAAATCCACGTCAGTAGATGTAATTCTCCCTGGCGGTGAAACACCACTGACCTACGCGCTAAAAAACAACAAAATTTACATTTTAAAAGAAATTTTAGATAAGAAGCCAAACCTAAATCTTGCCAACAGCTTTGGAGAAGCTCCCCTGCACCTGGCACTTGAGAGTAAAAATAAAGCAAGAGTGGCCTTGTTACTAAGGGGCGACCCAGATCTAGACATAGAAGATAAAACTGGTGACTCGGCATTAATTAAGGCCATTGAGCTTGGAGATGAATCGAGTGCGATTGAGTTAATTATCAAAGGTGCAACACTTCAGTGCTTGGAAAGTGCGCACTCCTACTGTCCAGAGCTAATTATCGCAAGAGGATCAAGGCTGGAGAATGTTTCAAAGTTAATTTTGGACATCAAAAAAATCAAAAACCGCCAGCTTGATAAAGCGCTTCTTTCAGAGATACTGGCCGACCAGAACATTTACTTGCTTAGTTATCTATTTGAGAATCGCTCTCTTCTAGAGAAGGTTAATGGCATGGATTTAATATCTCTAGCTATGGATATGCCTGAAAACAAAGCACAAGCAATTCAAATAATGCTCTCCTATGGAATGAACCCCAATGGCGAGGAACAGGATTCTATCCAACCAATTTTCAAAGCAGTTATTAATAATGATCTTCAATCTGCAGCTTCACTGCTTTATGCTGGAGCTGACCCAAACATCATAGATAAAGACGGCAAAACACCTTTAATGTATGCCTCTGAAGGCTTGTTCTATCCAATGGCAAATATTCTTATTCGAGGTTATAACGCTCAAGTTTCCCTAGAAAAAGATGAAAAAACTTATGACGCTTGTTCTGTCCTACCAGACAAAGGCAACTTCTTCTTTAGAAGACTAAGTATGAAACAGAGACAAAGCAGGTATGAGCTTATAGAGATTATGAATTGCTTTCGGAATTAGCTACCCAGGGTGAAACTTTAACCAAAAGAAGCATCCCTGGAAGTGCTATAAAAGCACAAAAGGCAAAAAACCACACGTAACCCATTCCTTCAACCATTACTCCAGTGACGGCAGAAAATAAAGTCCTAGGCAGGGCCATTAATGAGGTCAAAAGTGCATATTGTGTCGCGGTAAACTTTCTATTGGTAATACTTGCCATATAGGCCATATAAGCCGTGGTTCCCATTCCTGAAGCAAGGTTTTCAAAAGCTATAACTCCAGTCAGAACAAGTAAATTGCTTCCGGCCATGGCCAATAGTGAAAACCCCACGGTGGAAATCATCTGGAGAAGCCCAAAAATCCATAAAGACTTTCCAATTCCAAGCTTCAGCATCGCCACTCCACCCAAAAGCCCCCCACCAATAGTGGCAGCAATACCGAATGTCTTAACAACACCAGCGATTTGGGTTTTATCAAAGCCTAGATCAATATAGAGTGGCATGCTCATATGAGCGGCCATTGAATCCCCTAGCTTGTACAAAAGGACAAAAAGTAGAATTATCAAGGCCTCTTTTCTTTGAAAAAACTCAACAAGAGGCTCAATTACGGCCTCTTTTAGAGATCTTGGCACAACTTCGCTCTTTGCTTCAATAGGAGCAAACAACGTTGAAATGGCCATAAGACCCATTAAAGAGCCCATAACCCAATAGACTTGCCCCCAAGAGATAAAGTCTGCAAGCCATAAAGCAAAGCCTCCAGAAATCCAAAGAGCACCCCTATACCCTGTGACATAAAGAGATGAGCCAAGACCCAACTCTTCATCACTTAAGGCCTCTCTTCTATACGCATCAATAACAATATCTTGAGACGCGCTAAAGAAGGTTATAATCACAACAAACAATGCAAAAAGAGCTGTCTGTTCTTTTGGATCAAGCACGCCTATTGAAAAGAACATAACCAAAAGTAGTGCTTGAAAAAGAAAAATATAGCCACGCCTTCTGCTTAAAAATGGCAAGGCATATCTATCAATAAGTGGAGACCAAAGGAATTTTAAACTATAGGGAAGGCCTGCTAGTGCAAAGACACCAATCGTGGCAAGGCTCACATCAGACTCTCTCATCCATGCTTGAAGAGTTGAACCTGCTAGAAGCAGTGGCAGCCCGGCCGATACCCCCTGAAGAAGTGTCGTAAGCATTTTCACATTTAAGATCTGATTAAGCATATTGGCGTTTTTCTCTATATGAGAAGGCCGACTTCGCTAACTTGTCTCTATCAAAAACCACTTTTTGTTTTTTACTGAAATCAATTTTCTTGATCTCTTCGCCAATATGTTTAGCAAGAAGAGGTGGAACAGCATTCCCAATCTGTCTAAACTGAGCTGTTTGCGAGCCTTTAAACACAAAGTTCATAGGAAAGCTCTGGCAAAGTGCCGCTTCTCTTACAGTCAGGTATCTACACTCAATTGGATGGTAGTACATTGTTCTAGACGTAAGGATCGTTGGAGCGGGAGCGTCCAAAGCAAGTCTTTGAAGTTTTGTCTGACGAAACCTTCCCTCAGATATCTCCTTCCAATTTACATCAAAGCGCAGCTTCTTAGGAAGGTATTTTAATTCATCTCTTTCATAACGGATTCCTGCTCCGGCAGGGATGTGCTTAAGTCTCTTTTTGTCCAATTCATTGGCCAGTTGAGCTTTATCAACTTCGTGGTTGTGTACATTTTTTCTTTTACTCAACTTATTAAGAACTTGCTCCACAGTAACTTTAGAACCTTTNGCCTTCTCTGGGTATTGAGGTAATCCACCCTTAACACCCATGATGATTGTTCTTCTTCTTTTGGAAGGAACCTTATAATCATCAGCGGACATCACGCGAGCATCCATGTTGTAGCCAAGTCTTTCGAACGATTTAAAAATCGCTTTCAGAGTTTGCTCATTCTTTTTCGCCAAAATACCCGTTACATTTTCAAATAGAACAACTTTTGGTTGGGTAATTTTCACAACTCTCACAAACTGTTTAAAAAGGGAGTTCCTAGTATCCTCGGCATCACCTCTTCCAACAGTGCTAAAGCCTTGGCAAGGAGGCNCTCCAACAACCATNTCTATTGTTTGTCCATCAAGGATCTTTTCAAGAACTGNTTTAGTAAGTTTATGAATATCCATTACATGCCCCTGAGCATGTGGGTGATTTGCTTTAAAGGACTCTATTGCGTCCTTGTCGATATCAACACCCAACAGACATTTATGCCCAGCAAGCTCTAGACCGTTTGAAAATCCACCGCACCCGCTAAACAGGTCAATAAAATTAAAGCTATCTTTATTCACTAAAAGGCCTCTATTCTCAATCATATTTATTTAAGATAAGTCTTTGATTATTCTAGCTTTCCTTGAAATCTTCTGTCTATATATTTATTCAAAACACTCGGAAATAAGAGGGATTAGAGCAGATTTGCACTGAATAGTTTTATGTTTAGACTTATGGCCTCTTAAAAGTTTAACTGCATCCTTTGGACAGCGCCCAATGCTTGCAATAAATTTTATTAGCTCCTTGTTGGCCTTCCCATCTACAGGTGCGGCGTTGAGCCTTACCTTTAACTCGCCACCATAAGTCCCTACAAACTCACTCCTCAATGCGCCAGGAGTAACCTTAAGCTTAATAATTACTTCATCATCACTTAGATATTTGTACCATTCATCATTAGACATATGTACTCCAAAGCGGCCGGAACCAATTTTGCTTAGTTTAACTATTAGATAATTAAAAAACAAAGGAGAAAAGAATGTTAAATCCTGCAGAACACGAAAAGCTTTGGGATATGATAAAGCCTTTAAAATATGGAATGCTTACAACCATTGACCAAGGAAGACTTAGATCACGCCCTATGGCCTTAACACAAAGTGAATTTAGCGGAAGCATCTACTTCTTCACTAAGGACGACACACATAAGGTAGAAGAGATTAATAAAGAGCATCATGTAGGAATATCCTTTTCTTCCCCAGGCGATCATACCTATGTATCCCTATCTGGAGATGCCAACCTAACAAACGACAGGTCGCTTATTGAGAAGTTTTGGAGTCCTGCATTAAACGCATACTTTCCAGAAGGAAAGGAAGATCCTCACCTAGCACTTATGAAAATTGATATCAAAGAGTGTGAGTTTTGGGACTCCGACAGAGGCACAATGTCTAAATTGTTTGAAATGGCCAAAGCAATGAGCAAAGGAGAGCGTGCCCAAATGGGAGAGCGTGGCAGGATGTAGCTTAGCTTTTAAGTGAAAACCAACTTCCAAATATTTTCTTTTCTGCCTTAGAAAGTTTGAAAGATAAAAATGGAGACCAGGCAGGTACCTTGGGAGTCGTTAAAAGCTTAAACCCGCACTCCTCAGGTGTGCGGTCTGCCTTTTTGCTATTACACTTTCCACAGCAAGCCACAATATTGGTCCAGCTTGTGTCTCCACCTCTACTCTTTGGAAAAACGTGGTCCAGAGTAAGCTCAACGGCCAAAAATTTTTTGTAGCAATACTGGCATATGAACTTATCTCTGTAGAAGACATTTGATCTATTGAATTTGACCTGTCCTATTGTATTTACTTTTTTATACAGACGTAAAACTTTGGGAAGCTTGAAAGAGCTCGAGGGAGATCGGATTTCAATATCATCGTGATAATCAACAACTTCGGCCCTTTCGGTAAAGAACAGAGTCATGGCCTTTTTCCAATCGATGATTTTCACTGGGAAATAAGTAGCGTCCAGAACAAGTGCTTTCATTATTTCTCCTTACCTAAACATTTTACATTGAAACACGCCTCTAAAGCAAATTTCAGCGAATAGGCAATTCTGGATTGACAATTAAGTCCTTAAGTTATTAAATTTACGGAATGCACGGGTGGTGGAATGGTAGACACGCATGGTTGAGGGCCATGTGGGCGCAAGCCTGTGAGGGTTCAAGTCCCTCTCCGTGCACCACTTATCAAACTCGAACTGAAAAGCCTTCCTTTGTTGAAAGGCTTTTTTGTTTCTGGAATCATGTTTATTCTGTCTACATGGGATTCTTTACACTTCGTGGTGGACTGCACCGCACTCAACCCTTTAACGACTGGCATAGAGCAATCTCAAACGATAATTACCAAAGTTTCTATATCCGA
>PBFR01000010.1 GCA_002718735.1 Halobacteriovoraceae bacterium
AATTAAATTTTACTAAAAAAGCCGCTCATGACTCATATCGAACTTATTTCCTCAGGATGCACCGCAAACACCATTAAATTTGAAGACCCGTACTAAGCTCTGTCTAGTCAAGTGTTCAAGATTCATATTTCTAAATCCTTCTACTCTTTGGGGATGTCCAGGGAGCACTTCACTTTGTGATCTAGCCCTCTTCTTTGTTACAAATTATAAATAACTCGCAATCGAACCAAAGAGTGCAAAACGATTCATTCTATGCCGGGAGTGAAGTTTGTTTCCCGTGCGACACTAAACTTTAAATTTTGATGAAAATTAGCGGGCCTTGATAATTAGGAAGATCTCTTGTGATCCAAGTAGGATTTCTTTAAGTCCCTGTATAATTAAACTTAGTATTACCCATAAATCTTTTCCTATTATTAAAAACTTACGGCCCTGCACAATAGGCCGTAAGTTTCTTTTAAGATAATCTTTTTCCTGAAAAATATTTCTGGAGAAAGTATATGCAAAAAATTCAGTGGATTGAAGAAGAGTTTAAAGGCGTAGAATTTGGTGACAAGAGGCTCAATAATCGCCTTAAGGTATTAGGCTCATGTCTTTATTCATCACCAAGATCAAAGATCACTCGAGCATGTCAAAATTGGGCTTCTGCAAAAGGAGCCTATAGATTTTTTGATAATAAAAAAGTAACCTCAGATATTATGTTTTCAGCTCATCAACAGCAAACCTTTGTGAGAATAGAAAAACAGCTCAAAAAAGGAGATGTTTTACTCGTTCCTCAAGATACAACTTACTTTAATTACACTCACTTCCCAACAATCAAAGGTCTTAGCAAAATGTCTGGCGTTGCTGGAGACATCTACGGATGCCTCATGCACTCTAGCATTGCAATGACTGAAGATGAACTCCCTCTTGGTATAATTGATCAAAAGATTTTTACAAGAAAATCTATAGATAGCTATCAAGAGTCAAATCATAAGCTTCGCCCAATTGATAAAAAGGAAAGCTATAGGTGGATAGAGCAACTTGAAACTTTAATAAGTTTAAAAGACGAATACGATGTCGTAAGTATCTGTGATAGAGAAGCCGACATATTTGAATATATGCAAACCGCAAATGATTTTGAAGTGAGTTTTATTATACGCTCTAGATATCCACGAGGACTATTTGAACAGGGAAAGATGGGAGATGGGCATATTGAGAGATTGAAGCCTACAGGAAAGATTCAAATAGAGGTTGAATCAAATGGGAAGAAAAGAGTTGCCACTCTTAAGGTGTATTTTGACAAGGTCACCTTATCCACACCCACGAGGCGTAAAGAAGCTGTAAGTATTGATCTAGAGCCGCAAGAAGTCACAGTCATTTACGTAAAAGAAGTAAATGCCCCCAATAAAGAAGAAAGAATCGACTGGACTTTGATCACTAACAGAGAAGTTTTAAATTTTGAATCTGCGAAGCGTATTATTGGTTTTTATAAAGCACGCTGGAACATAGAATGTTGGCATAAAACAATTAAAAGCGGTTTTAGCGTTGAGGATTGTCGTCTCAATCATTATGAAAAGCTGAAGTCATATTTGTGTTTAACATCCATTCTTGCTTGGAAAATATATTTTCTTGTAAAAATTAAAAGAACAAATCCTAGCTTAGAGTGTGAGTGTGTTTTCAGTACGGAAGAATGGAAAGCTCTTTATTTGAAGATCAATAAGAGTTTACCAAAATCTCCACCGACCATAAATGTAGCGATAACCTGGCTTGCTCAGTTAGGTGGTTTTATGAACCGTAAAGGTGACGGAGAGCCTGGTATGACTAGCTTATGGAGAGGCATACACAGGCTCAGAGATGTTATCGAAGATTACAAAATTATCACTCAAACTTATGGGTAATACTAAGTATAATTAAACAGGGACTTATTCGTTTATTAGTATTCAATACTGCAGTTAACCGTTAAACTTTTGATGTCTTTATTACCTAAGATTCCACCATTTTGATTTTTAAGCTCAACAAAAACCTCAGTGTCTTCGCCAACTCTTGAAGCAAACCCTGAACTGACATCAGTTAACTCTGCCTTAAATCCTGTTACTTTATCGACAATGTAGACCTCTCCAAATCCACCTTCAGCTGTTACTTCAGCAGAATATGCATAAAAATCACCAATCTTATGAATCAATGATGATTTTTTTGTAATTTCTTTTGTAACTTGAGATCCATCAATTCGGTTCCCATCAACATCAACAACACAATTAAAAGTGCCTGCTGCAAAAGAAGAGGCAGAAGTAAGTAGTGCAATTCCAATTATTAGTTTTTTCATTTTTATCTCCTCGAGTAATTAGTCGTTACAGTAATTATTAATATCCAAGCCGCGTTAATGACTTCTTTTTTTATAATTCATGACCTAAAGGTTCTAGATAACACGACTGCAATATCACGCTTCCGCACCGCACCAAAGCTAATATGTAAAAGGTTCATAGAAACTGAGAACTTTTTTAACTTAAAGTCGCTTAAAAAACATAAAACCTTTGAGTATATAAAAAATTAACAAAGCCTTCATAAACTCTAGTTTGAGTAAACTTTAAAGGCCTCTTCATCCGAGTCGATCATAAAGAAAAAGTGGCATAATAAAGAGCCCTAAATTTTTACACACCCTGCGAGACTTAGTTCTAGCAAGTGTGAAAAAATCATTCATCTGCGTGAAGCTCTTGGACTAAGGGGATAAAGTAATGGCAACATTTAATCTAAACAGTCTAATAAACCGCATGGTAAGTAGTTAAGGCAAGGCACAATGGTTAAGCGCTCTCGTAAATCTAACTCTAAAAAGATCATTCCCGGAATTTATTATAATGCCGGTTTTTTAAATGGGCCAAAACGAGAGCGTTTGGTTGAAGAAATCGAAACTTTCCATCCGATTTGGGAAGAGCGCTACTGTGAATGCAACCCACCTCCAGAGGGAGATACTCATCGATCCCTAAAAAGGCCGGTGTATTGGCTCGGAAATTGGCAGTTTGCCTGTTTAGGCTACTACCACCCTCCTCACGACATTCAGTTTCGCTGTGTAAATGCAGAAAGCTTTCCACCTTTAATGCGAGAGCTGGTCAACCAAATCGAACAAATGACAAGAAAAATGGCACCTCGAGATGGTGTCCCGGACAAATGGCATTTGAATACATGCTTAGTTAATTACTATGGTTCTAAGCTTATAAATGGAACCGATGAAGATTTTGCGACCGTTGGTGATCACAAAGATGCTGAACCTGGACCAGTTGCCAGTATCTCACTTGGTGAAAAAGCTTGGTTCCAATTTGTTAGAGGCAAACAAAATGATCCAAGAAATGTAGTTCACGAGCAGTGGCTAAATGATTCTTCATTACTCATCTTTTGGGGAAACAAGTTTAAAAATGAACTATTTCATCGCGTACAGAGAGTTGAAAATAAAAAAAAGGTGCAATTCGAAGATCACTTGGATGAATACCGCACAAGAAGAATTAACCTTACATTTCGCTATGTACCCGTAGAGGATATTTTAGATTATAAGAGTCTCCCACAAGAACGTATTCGTGATACAAAAGATTATGTTAAGACTCTATCTAGCACATCCGAGTACTGGAAAGGAGTGTTTTCTCTGCTTTGAATTAAAAACATAAGTGGAAGCACCACTTCGCCAATTTTTTTGTGTTTAAAATCTATTTACAAGCAAGTTCCCTTAAAACTCTCACGTCATCGGACAAGTCTTTTTGTTTAAGAGAATTCATAAAGGGTGGATAAAGATACATCAGGGTGAACAGTGGTATATGCACCCTCATACCATTTTGTTCCAGTCCGACATAATACATTTTATGATTTGGACCTAAGTGAATTCCATACGGATCAGTGTAGTAAGATCTGTTTGACAACTTCCATCTCCCACTCATCACTTTGGCATTTAAGTAACTCTTAGTTGTATCACACTTTACAATTAAATTATCTTTCAAATTATCCGTGCATCCATAATAATCGCCCGGCATCTTTAGCTCAAGACGAGTTACAAAGCTTGCAACCTTCTCGCTGTATATGCCGTGAATATTTGGACTATCAAAGTCTACTTCAACATCTTTAATCCTGTCGCACAGAGCATACTCTCTCGTCGTATGGCCTGCGAACATAATCGCCGCAAGAAGAACACCAACACCAATGCTCGCAACAATCATTATAATGAGTAGACCTTTAAAGCTAGACTTTAGGACCTGCTTTAAAGAAATTGATTTTATAATAGAACTCTCCAGGCCTATTGAATTGGTATCCTAATACAGCTAAATTCACATAGCTATATGTTAATTTTTTTTCGTAACATGCAAGATCATGGCCCTCAATAGTATAAAAATAAGAACACCGTTAAGGCTATGCCAAGCGAAGTGCGTGCCCAGAGGAAAGTGTTCACAAATGGCCATATCATAAGATCGTGCAGTGATGGCACAGGTAAAAATTACGACTGAAGCAAACAAGTGAATAGAAACATCTTTCATGTCTCGAACTTTTGAGATAATTCCAAGCCCTAGGAGGGTCACTAAACTTGGTGCATACATTAGCGAGCCGTTAAAGTACTCAACATATGCATCAGACTTAAGATGAAGTGATAAGGTAACAAAGACAATTAGAAATAATGACCTTGGAACTAGCTTCACGCCAACACAAAACTGAAGAAAGAAATTTATTGAAAAAATCTGAAATAAAGTGATCGGTAAAATATCGAGCCACATCGTCAACGTATTTGCAAAAGTATGAAATAAAAAACTGCCAACACCAGTAACCATCGCCAGGTACGAGCACCACTTGATTTGTGTGGCTTCCCTGCAAACACTTAAATTTTTAGATGCTTTAAGCCCATACACACCGGCAAGAAAAATGAGAATATTAGTTAACGCGTTGACCGGTTCAGACCAAAAGGAAGAATCAACACGCTCACAGTATAGGTCAAGTTTTTTAAATCTCATAATTATAAGTGCTTGCTAGTCAGTTCGTATCTTTGATTAGCGTACTGATTGAGTTTGTCGCATGAAGTTGTAACATCTCGATAAATTTTTCCTCGATCATTTTCGCCATCCATTACTTCATCCAAGCAATGCAAGAACTTATGTGCAACACCACTATCCATAATTAGGAGATGGCTTGAGTACTCACTGGCCTCAAGAAAAATTTTATGTCCGGACCTACCACATAAAAGATCATAATCTGTGGTTTGAAATCTTTCTTCGCCAATTTCCACAGCTTTATAATCAAAATTATACCGTGTCCATTCTGCGGCATTAGCCACCGGAAAGATGCACAATTCGTAGGCGGGACTGTGAATAACTATATGTCTATCGCCATTATCCTCACCACCAAAACAAGTCTCAACCTCAACTAGACTTGAACTATGATACCTAATTGTGTGATAATCGGAGTCAACTGAGCAGTTTTTTTCTGCAATTTTTTCAACCACCTCATTAGAAAAGCCAGTACTCCCGGCATTTTTAGCTTTCTCATCACATTGTGCATAAATTCCAAAACTTGTAAAAAGAGCTCCTATAAAGCATCCAATTCTTAGTGAGTACATAAGAAAATCCTTTTGTAATCTGGTCGGAATTCTATAAAAATTCTTTAACATGCCTAAGTCATTGGATCTTATGGTTATTTATTTCCTGTTCTTCCTTGAAGGTTTTTAATATTTTAACCTCACTTTCAGCTTTTTTAAGAAATGCGGCCAAGTCTCCCTCGTCAGATATCTTGACTAATTCCTTCAAAATTTTATCCATCTCTTTTAACGAAGTTTGAATTCGTTCAATTAACTCACCATTGGGCTCAACTTTAATGAGATCGACATAACCTAAGGCTATATTGAGATAGTTGCCATATTCGTGTGTAAGTCTTCTCATGATTAGGTAAGAAGTCTCTTTTTTTTCATACTCTACAAGTTTGCTGGTTAGTAGGTCTTTCTCTACTAGTATGAATATGATCGGAAATAAAATTAAGAAGGTCATAAGTAGTGCCACAATTGCAGCTCCCCAAGAGCTATTCAAAAATGGAGAAGTCTTGAGTTCCATATATGAGCTAATTGCGGTCATACCAATAATATTGAATACACTCCAGGCCAGAACCCATCCACCAATTTTTTTACCACTGACACTGAATGCAATTACGCAATGAAGTAAATAACCCAGTATAATAGGTGAAGTTGGCCCACCTGTTTGGAACACCCTTATAGGCATAAAAACAAACATAAGAGCATTGACTCCAATGTTTCCCCAAAATAAATTCTTTGATTTAATTAAATAGATTCCCATAGATGCACTCAGGATGACCACCACCCCGGCAATCCATGTGGCCAATTCAAACTCTTGAAAGACTGCAACCCTAAGACTAAAGGCTATACCAGTGGTCACAACGAAAACAAAACAAACATAGATGAGAATATTTATCTTCGTAGTCTCAAGCAGTTTAGAAACCTCGGATATCTGTAAATCATCAAAGTCCTTATCTAACATCATGGCCGAACCTACAGCAATTGATCTAAAAGCACACTCTGTTCAATGAGAATGAAGGCCTTGTTAAGAGCAGTCAAAAGGTGGGCAAGCATATTTTTAGATTTTCTCTACCTCAACTGATTTCCACTTCCCCTATCACCAACTCCGGCCTGTTTCTCTAGCTCCGAGTCAATCTCCGCACCCATTAGAAAAACAAATGAGCTAATTGAGAGCCATATGAGTAAAACAGCGATGGCACCAAGACTTCCATATGTTTTGTTATAGTTTCCAAAATTAGAGACATACCAAGAGAATCCACCCGAGGCGATTAACCAAATAATTGTTGCCATAGTTGAACCAGGTGTAATCCACTTCCAGTGGACGGCCTTCCTATCTGGGCCCCACCTATAAAGAACACTTAAGGCTGTGACAACCAAGACAGCAAGTAAACTCCACCTGGCCACCTGAGCAATGACCTGAGCAAACTCTCCCAAACTTAAATAACTAAATAAGGCCGGAAGCCCAGCAACTAATAGAACAGAAAAGATTCCAGTAACTACCCCGCCAAGAGTAAGAATAATCGCCATTAAGTTCTTTTTCAGAAAGTTCCTGTTTTCACTTTCTCCATACGCGATATTGAGTCCGGCCATCATTCCTTTGATTGCTTTAGATCCACTCCAGATAGCTATAAAAATACTTATGGCCGCTGCATAGGTTGCAACCTTATCCTCAGAAACAAGCCTTGTTAGTTGAACTTCAAGAATATTGATAATGTCTTCTGGAACCACTCCTCTAAAAGAGTCCACAATAACAGCAACATCTTCAGGAGATGCGAATAGTCCATACATCGCTACCAAGGCCGCAAGCAGGGGGAATAAACCTAAAAATGCGTAAAATGCAACGCCTGCCGAAACAATCCCCACATTGTCATATTTTACTTGATCTTTAGTTCTAATAAAGACTTGCTTCCAATCGCCAAGGTTGAAGTCACTTGGTCCCCTGGCCTGTGCACCAATTGGTTGTGTTTTGCTAAAGCTAGTATCCATTCAAACTCCTCTACTTTACAATTAAAGTAGAAGCAAGAATTAGACCACGACACACGAGGTAAATAGAAATGTCCTAAACAGAGGCTGAACTAAACTTCTCTTCCAAAACTTTTTTAACACTATCAGGAATGGGACTTGATTTTTGTTCGCTATAATCAAATGAAACCATCACTGACTTGCCTCTCGCGATAATTACCCCTTCTTGGAAAGCGTCCTGCCTAACAATCATGGAAGAGTTGCCAATTTTTTCAAGCCAGGTGTTAATTTCCACTTCCTTACTAAAGCTTGCCTGCGAAAGGTAATCTATTTCAACTCTAGCGATGATTAGGTTCCACTTTTTAGGATCCAAATCCGGTACAAAAACTTTAAACAATGGCCTTCTGGCCTCTTCAAACCATGAAGCAAAAGATGCATTGTTTATATGCCCTAATGCATCTGTGTCGTTAAACCTGGGAAAGATTTTCATTTTAACCATATTTATTCCTAAAGTATGTATATTAAATAGATGAACCGTTTACATTATAACAGACTTTGGTCCCTTTTAGGTATTTTGGGACTTGCACTGATTTTAACGCTTTCAATACTTCCACCAAGTGGTGGTGAGGCCTTCGTGAAGATCAATGATAAACTCGCTCACTTCATTGCTTATTTTTTTGCGGCTTTTTACTATAAGCAAATTGGAAACAAAATACTGTCTGTTTTTTTATCGCTTTTAATATTCGGTGGAGCAATAGAGATTTTACAGTTTTTCAGTGTTTACAGAAGTGCAGAGTGGCTGGACCTTTTAGCAAACATCCTAGGAATACTATCTGGTTGCATCAGTGCAAAGTTTTTGATTCCAAACTTCTTTAGAAATTTAGATACATGGATAAAAAAGAAAATTGATTATTAAATTTCAAATTTAAAGACTCAACAATGTAAAATATATTTAGCAGTCAACTTGTTGCCTTCACTTTTTTAATTGTCAATCATAGAGCATGAGTCGATTCAAAAAATTCTTAATCCCCTTCTCAATTTTATTCGCCAGCAAGGTCTTCGGAAATCTTTATGAAATAGGTCGAAGTGAAATTGTTAATGGCGCACTTAATAGAGTTCAAGAAAAAAGACTTTACTCATTTCTAAAAGCATTTTCTTCCTATGAAACGAGGTACCATACATCATTGACAGGCATTAAGAGTGCACATGACTTAAAGGAGTATTGGAAACAAATTACCAGAGCCAGAAGCGATATATCTGTAAAGTTAATTAGACATAAAAGCACTCCACAACCAAGTATAATGGTACACATAGCAGGCGAAAACGACTCAAGGATAATTTTGGGCGGACATATTGATTCAATTAATGACTCAAACCCAAGTCCACTGGCAAAGGCTCCAGGGGCCGGAGACAACGCAGCAGGAATCGCCGTCCTTACTGAAACACTAAAGGTTCTAATAGGCCTAAATTACAAACCAAAAAATAGTATCACACTCTACGGTTATGCAGCAGAAGAGGTGGGTCTTCTAGGATCAGAAGCAATTTCAAGAGAGTTGTCAAATACATCCCTCAAGGTACTGGGTGTTATCCAATTAGATGGAGTGAACTACAATAAATGGGGAAAAGATATAGTCCTTATAAGTGATTACACAAACTATTTCCAAAATCGTTTTATTGGACAGCTAATAGATCGCTATCTAGGTGTGGCCTGGGGTTATGATAGATGTGGCTACCCCTGCTCTGATCATTATTCTTGGTGGGAGAAGGGCCATCCTGTGTCCTTTCCTTTTGAGTCTGAGTTGAGATACGAAAATCCCAAAATTCATTCTGAACAGGATACCGTTGAAAACATGGGTAACAATGCAAATCATGCAGTTCTATTTGCAAAGTTGGCCCTTGCCTACATCATAGAAATGGATCGGTAATTTACTTTCGTCTAAAGGTCATATAATGGGAGATTCTTTCTTTGTCCTTTACACTATCAAACAACTCTCCACTCTTTTTACAATAGAAGTTGATTTGATATGGTAAGCGCGTAGTTCCAAAAAAAGTAATAAAGAACCATGAAACAGCGGTATATTTAAACTCAACTCTTAAGTCGCTTTCACTGGAGTCCACATTAGTACCTGCTGAACTCTGTTTAAAAAGATTAATATCTACATAGTTACTCATAGGTATTTTATAATCTATGGCATATCGAAAGCCAACAAATACATATATGACCTAGGTCTATTTAAGGGCAAAAACTGTCCAGAAAGTTAAATATTTCACTACCTTAAGGTTAGAGTAAGGCCAGTTTCACCTTGTCCACAAGTGTACGTTCCTTCCCACTTTCCTGCGACTGGTGAGCCTGTGTCACTCTGGGTTTTATAAAGACTAAACTCCTCACAGTTTTGAAATTCAATTCTTCCAGTGAAGGTTCCCGTTTTTTCGTCAATAAATCCAGACAAGGGCACCATACCAAAGTTAGGAACTTTTTTGACCCACTTAGTGCCGGCCAAACTAAGCCTTCCATTCTTTGAATTATAACTTCCTTGCATTGCATAGATGCCAGTCGGCACATTCGGAGAAGCCGCAGTAGCATAAAAGTGAAAGACGGCCTCAAGGGCGAAGATCTTAGGTACGACCTTTTTAGGTTTAGGAGTCGGTTTTGGCTCGGGCTTAGGCTCTACCTTTGCAATTGGTTTTGGCTCAGGCTTAGGTGTAGGCTCGGCTTTTGTAGGAGCGGCTTTTGTAGGAGCGGCCTTTGATTGCAAAAGCAAAACAAAGATCATTACAAATAACAGATCCAGTAGTGAGGTTAACTGAACTACCGGCTTCTTTAGCTTTTTTTTCATTGTGCTTGCTCTAGTGGCACAGACTCATTATCCAAATAAATATTTGAAAGAATTCTTCTATACTCTTCAGACTCTACAATAACTCTTTCAATTTTTGGACTGAATGCACTCTCTATGACCATAAATAAAATAGAAAATGTAATACCCAGTATTGTTGTATCCATGGCCAATACGAATGCACTAGACAAGGAAGTTACATCAATTTGGGCACCAGATTGAAAAGCTGTTTGTGCTATGGCCAAAATGGTTCCCAAGATTCCAAGAAGTGGAAAGATTTGCACCAGTGTGGACATTACACTTGTAAACATTTCTATCTTATAAGTTCTATTGTAAAATTGTCTTTCATTAACTTTTTGAGCATTTCTTCTGAAGGCCAGTTTAAAGCTTCTATCATTAGCAATCTTTGTATTAATGAATTGCAATGCTGCCTGAATTTTCTCATGGGCACTTTGAGAGGAATCTCTATCTGGAGCGTCCGAGAATCCTTTTAATAAATTGTCTGCCACATCCAGCAACTTTGATTCATGCCCTTTAAGCATGAAGAATATTGAACCGACCATATATATTTCGACAATAGCGAATCCATAAATAATTAAGAATATATTATCAGTTAAAACACTAAACAAACTCTGTACGATATTCGCATCCACTGTGGACCTCGATTAAATAGATTATTATTAAATTTTAGGTTGCCACCAAATATTAATCAATTAAGCAATTTTTATCCCCTTGGCCTAATAATTGCTGATGAATTACTGGGAGGATGGCCCATGCCAAAACATGAGCACAAAGGTATTTTACATTACAGTGCACCTCATCATGACAAGATCTATGATGAGACGCATTTATTTATAAAAAGAATTGCGCGTAAAGCTAATTTGCCGACTGAAGCTTGTAGAAAATTGGTCCGGGTTTTGGCAAAAGATATAACACAGCGTCTTCCATCTCAAAGCTCACTCAAATTTCGACAGTTGTTACCTGAAGGCCTAAGGCGTGAATGTGAAACTCTTGAGCTGGCAACCCCAGACAGCACAATCAATGCTCAAAAAATTATCGAGCACTTAGCGAAAAGCACTAAAGCAACGGCCCGCACTAATAATCTCCCAAGGCTTTTTTGGGAACAAGTCAAAATGAGAAATACAAGCAATAAGACAACATCGCTGGATCACTTCTTTAAGCAGCTTCCCACGGATTTAAGAAAGCTCTTATCTCACTAACCTTTCTAGCAACATTTGCTGGCCAAAAAGGACAGTGGTAAATAGATGCATGCATAGAAAATAAATCCCAGAGCAATGATCACTCCAAGTAGCCAAAGATAAGATCTTCTCATACTTGATTTGGGCTCATGAACTTCTCGTTCCAAAAGTTCCAAATTCCTAATATTTGCCTTCCAGGCTATATCAAATAAATCTCCTACAACAGGAATTGCCCCGATAAGGCCATCAATAGCAGTGTTCAAAATCATTCTACTCATTGTGGCTCCGGAGACATTTAACGACCAGGCCTTAAAAATGATAAAACTTGAGAATACAGCACCTAGGCTATCACCAATACCTGGAATCAGACCCAATAGGGAGTCTAGCCCAAACTTAACAGGGCCTAAAGAAAATTTGGAATCCAGAAGTTTGGATAGGGAGCGAACAGCCCCAAGCTTCTGTTTATTGTGGGAAGAGTTTTTCATTCGAAAATAATATTATGTGCTCCAGTTTCCTTTAGCAAACTCTCCGCTTTGTCCTTTTCATTAAGCTCCACGTGAAAATCAACAACAACCTGATCATCATTGAAGTCTGATTCGTCAATATCAACCTTGTCCTCGCTAAAAACTACGGCTAAAGCTGTTGAGAAAGCTGGAACTGTAAAGGCTCCAATTGCACCAATTGCAATTACAGTTTGCCAAAAACTCATATCTTGAAAAGTACCTATTGTTTCTGTTGCCAAGAGCACAAACCCAAGGATTCCCCCAATAAGAAATCCTGCAAAAGCCCCATAAATTAAGTTTCTACCAACTTTCCTTGTGACATCGCCCCTGGCATTAAAGTTCTCCACATTACCCCACTTCTTTTTATAATAATTTATGTGGGTAACATGAATCCCTTTTCTTTTTAATTTTTCCATTGCTGACCTTGCCTGTTTTGGACGGCCATAAAATGCTTTCATTCCTATTTCCATAAAAGAATTCCTCCTGAACACCACTATTTTATCCCATAGGGAGAAATTCTGTAATGCTTCACCATTAGGCAAAACTTCCACGGCCCAATTGACTTTGCCGGAAATCCGAAATGTGTATTTTTTTTTACAAATAATCAAAACAGTAGAATGACTCTTATTATAAAAAATATTAAGTTGTTTCTTAAGGAGTTAACAAAGATGATTACATCAACTAGTGTCGTGACTCACACCTTTAATCAAAACAAAGAACTGCTACACCTAATAAGAGGCTTAATTAAATCAAACTTCAGGGACGAGCTAATTATTGTCGCAATTGGAGAGGAAGACCCATCAGAAGTACTGGAAGAAGACTTACCGTTTTCAGTAAAACTTCTGTATCTTCAACGTCCAAGTTCAACTCTTCCATTGGCCCAGGCCAAAAACATTGGTTTTTCGATGGCACAAGGCGAGGCAATTGTATTCTTAGAGCCAAATCAAATCCCAACCAAAGATCTGTTTAAAAACACTTTGGAAATCTTGGAGTTATCTCCAAATGTAATAGTCACTGGCCGCAGAATGGAAATCCCAAAGCTCCCTCATAAAAATTGGAGCTATAAATACCTTCACGCAAAAAGTAAGAAATTAAAGTGGGACACTGGAAGGGCCATACTAACAGGTGGCAGTTTTGCAATGTTAAAATCCTTGTATATAGAAATTGAAGGTTTCGAGGAGAGATACTTTGATGAAAGTGCCAACATCGACTTCTACCTTAAGGCAGATAGAAAGGGTTACAGCACAGTGGTATCAAAAGATATTTGGACATATGAGTTAAAAAACAGGTGCAGGCCAATGTCCATCGACCTAGATAAGCTTATCGAAACTTCAATACTCTTCTACACAAAATGGGGCAGTTTTCCCTCTCCAAAGTTCTTAAAAGCATTTGAGAAAAAAGGCCTGATTATTTTAAATGAAGGTTTGGGCACAGTATCAAGGGCATAAGATTATTAAAAAAAACGGGCCTTAAAGGCCCGTTTTTTATTCTTCATTATACATGCATCAATTCTTTCTTAAGTAGTCCAGCACTACGCAACTGTTTAAAGTTTTCAATCGCTTGAAAGTTAACGTTGTCATAAGATCCAAGGATAACTCCTACGCCTAGATCAATGGACTCAGTTAGGTTTCTGTAGAATTTTTGATAAATTTGTTCATACATATTTCTATTTCCGTTTACATCATAACCTACAGAAATAAAGATTTTCTTAACATCATTTTGCTTGGCCATATAATTTAGAAATTTCAAATCATGGCAATTCAAGGCCAACTTAACTCCAATCCCCATACTTTGAGAAAGAAGTGCAGTCTGCAAAGCAAGGTTTTGGGCAAAATTATTTCCTACAGAACAAACAACCATCTTGTTTTCATAGGTATTATTCATATCCTTAAAATACTTAGTCATAAGGGCATCATTAATTGTTGTTGCAACCATGTTTGTAAAGTATTCATCGTTGATGGTCTTTTTGTTTTCCTGGATGTGCTCCATTAAAGGTTGAACAATTTTTTCAATCAAAATATTAGAGTCAAGATCATAGGTCTTGTTTATCTCATGCTCCAAGATACCAAGTTTCTTCCACTGAATACCCATTTTACAGTTATGAAGAACCTCATTTGTATCTATTTCGTTTTCTTTCTGTATTTTTTGTTTAGTTGATGGCACGAACTTGTCCAACATATTTAGTAACTCTTCATCTGGCAGACCTGCGATATCAGAGATACTATTGCCAAAGTCAACTAAGCCCTTAAGAGCTTTTAGTCTTTTTATTTGCTCATTTGAGTAAAGTCTTCTCTTGTTTTTATCCCTCATAGGTGTAATGGCGTTGTAACGATTCTCCCATGCGCGAACGGTGTGAGAGTTGATTCCTGTGATCTTAGACACAAACTGAATTCCGTAACGATAATTTTCTTCCATTTTTCATCTCCTAGTTCTTAAGTTGCGTCTAACTTAACAAAGGAAGTCCAAAAAAAAGTGAACCTACGGTACAAAGATTGTAAATTAATTTTTACACACTTGTAGAGCTGAGCATAACATTCTCGCTCAACTATTCCCCTAAATTGTGCCCAAAACATCTCTAAAGACCTTACCAGTCGGGATTTTAAGTTTTTGTAATCTCAGTGGTTTCGTATTTCTGCTAATTAATGCATGGAATAATTGTAAATAATTTTTTACAAATATATATGTATCAAACTTATCATCAAGGAGGATTGTTTGAGAATTTTGACCCTTTTTTTAGTATTATTCTCTTTAAATTTAAAGGCACGTCAAAACTCCTACAAGTCTCCAAAGAAGAGTAAAAAACTTAAGCTAAATGCAAACCATGAAGATGCCAGATTGCAGGCTTTTCAAATTTCTTACGAATTAAACGGCTTCAATGACGAACAAAAAGAAAAGATGGACTTGGCCCTTCAAAAATTAAAGATTGTTTTAAAGTCACAAGAATTTAAGGAAGAAGTTCTCACTCATACCTTCAAAGGAGAGAAGCGTTTCTACAAAAGCAAAGGTATGAGTAATCAAGAAATTTACGACCACATACTTAAAGGAGTTGAGGACCTTTCTCCCGTTGAAGACTTTGAAATGGATCTAAAGCTTACCCTATACCATAGCAAAACTAACACTGTAGGATACACTTATCCCAACACTAATGAGATTTGGGTAAATGACAAATATTTTAACTCTTATAGCTTAGGCGAAGTTGCAAACAATGCCATGCACGAGTGGTTGCATAAGATCGGTTTTGAACACTCTTATTACAATAACCCTGACAGACCTTTCACAGTCCCGTATGCCATCGGTGAAATTGTTGAGAAGTTAATCAATAATTTATAGAGTCGCCATCAAACGATTGGTCAATTGCCTCTTTCAAGTCTTGTAAAGAAATCGGCTTTTTCAAAATTTGAAGCCTTTCAGGTGACTTCACTTTACTTGCAATTTCTTCTTGGGTGTAGCCACTAATGATAATGAATGGAAGGCTTATCCCCTTATCCAACACCAACTGATATAAATTGGTCCCAAGGTCATCTTTGAGACTCTCATCGCTAACAATGCAGTCAATTCCTTCTAGCTCGGGATTGGAATCCAGGTAGTCCTTAAATTGTGCACCAGACTCTAATGTAATTAGATCATACCCCTGCTTTTGGAGGAACATTTTCCACATTACCAGAATATCTTTATTGTCATCGATTAAAATTAGTTTTCTCATAGTGACAATATTTAACCATCTCACTAGCATAAAAAGAAGTATAATCTTTTAATACAGATATTTTTTAGTCCATGCCAAGTGAAAATCGAGCTGTGAAGCTTATCAGAACTGGTAATCAAGGATTAAAATGATCAACTTAAAAGAAGCAGCGCTTCAGCTAAATAGGAGGAATAAAATGACGCCAAGAACACTAATACCCCTAACACTATTTTACGTGGTTTTATTTAGCTGTTCGCAAACCCCTACAGGAAGAAGACAACTTACTTTGCTGCCCGAGGACCAATTAGCAAAAATGGGTGATCAATCATTTAAGCAAATGCAACAACAACAAAAGGTAAGCAACAATCAAGATTTAAAGAGGCGAATTGAATGCATCTCTAGAAGAGTTGTAACGAGCATGAATAAAGATAATGATTTTAGTGAATGGGAAGTAAAAGTTTTTGAAAGCGATGCAATTAATGCATTTGCGACTCCTGGCAAGAATATTGGGGTCTATACAGGTCTGATAAATGCAGCCCAATCCAATGACCAAATTGCATCGGTTATTGGTCATGAGGTTGGCCATGTACTCGCCAGCCACGGCAACGAAAGAATTAGCCAAAGCTTGATTGTTCAGGGTGGTCTTGTTGCCGCAGACATAGCACTGGACTCAGGAAACTCACAAAAGAATCAGATGATTCTGGGTGCCTTGGGCCTCGGAGCACAACTGGGAATTTTGCTCCCCTATTCTAGAAAACATGAAAGTGAAGCTGACCAAATCGGACTGGATTTAATGGCAAAAGCAGGCTTCAATCCAAGGGCTGCTGTTGAATTCTGGCAAATAATGGAAAAACAAAGCAAGTCTCAACCACCTGAGTGGTTAAGCACACACCCAGCCCCTACAAGTAGAATCAAAGAGCTAGAAAAGAATATGAACAAGGCCATAAAAAAGTATAATACAGCCAAGGCTAAATTCAGAGCTTGTCCTAGTTAAAACACTGGCACATTGGTTGCATTTTTTCATTCCTAACTGGGGATAACTCCTTAGGAGGAAAAAATGCTTAAATTTTTAAACTTCAACATCTTCTGTGTTGGCCTCACCATAATGGGGCTCACTCTACAAGTGAATGCGAGTAAAGTTCCTCGCTCACATGAGACTTCAGTAACAACCTCTTCAATTAACAACCCCAACTTCTATAAAGCAGAGGGTGTTGTAGAATCAAAGAAAAGGGTGCGGTTTAGCGGCGCGAGAAGTGAAAGCATGGTCGTTACTATAAGAAATAGAAAAAATAGCAAGGTCGCAATTGATCTTGGTGAGGCGAGTGACTTTGTACGAATAAAAGAAGGTGAGACAAAATTGAGAGTGGTTGGACAAATTAAAACCATTGGAAATCAACCATTGCTCTTGGCGTCTGAAGTTTATTTAGATGGGGAGCTTATTAAAGTAACCAAAGGCTCTAACAAACCACTACAAGCTGAATAACAAAGGAAATGGCATGAACAAGCAACTAGACTATATTTTAAAACTTAGCTCTAAAAATGAAAAACCCGTACTTAGCGCTTTTCTAAATTTAAAGGATGTTGACCACTCTTTGAAAAAAATTAGGAGCTTGTTTGTAAAGTGCAAGAATGAATTGGAAAGATCAGGTAAAAGTATAAAAAAGTTGGATAAAATGTTGGAAGACAATCTAGTTTCAGGCTCTGAGCTCAAACTCGATAGTGGACTTAAAGATGTTAATGTTGCTCTGTATGTATTTGACAAGGAAGTAGTTTCAATAAAGGTCAATCGTAAGTTTAAAGATCAATATTGCATCAATGAGCACCCATTTATTCTACCTTTATTAAGAAACAATTTTAATGATATAAAGGCCATTGTCATAAATAGAAACTTTGTGAAGGTTTTTGAATTTGAAAATGACAATTTAAATGAAGTATCAATGAACCTCTCCCCCATTGATGTAAAGGTCGACGAATATGATAGCCAGTCCATACCAGACAGAAATAACGACAGAAAAGACGAAGTCATTAAATTATATATTAAGCAGCTAATGAATGAGATAGAAAAAAAGTTCTTAAAAAACAACGACAAGTTGCTTTTCTTATCAAACGAGGAGTCGCTTTCGCCAATCAAGCAATATATGGAAAGTAGTCAATGGAAAAAAAATTTCATTGTCGAAAAACACAACTTTCCAAATGACGACACAATGGCAATAAAGGAAAGAATAGAACAAACCATCGAAAAGAATAAAATGGCGCACTTTAGGCCGGCCAAGAATAACAGACAAAAAGAGTACCATAGCCTAAATACAGTAAGAAAAGAAATCGATCTATACAATATGCAGTCTTTTATAATGAGAGACTCTCTAATTGAAATGGCATCAGAGAATATTGAGCGTCACCAAGATTTGAACCAATTTATCTTAGGCCTTATCAAGAACAAGGTGAAAGTTTCAACTTATGAAAATATAAAAGAGAACTTCATCGTTGAGGTAAAGACATTTCAAGAGAAGAGTTTCACTGTCCAAACTTAGTAAGTGAATGATTGTTCGATAGTTTAACAAACTCATGACCAATCCGACTAGGGCATTGATTATAGAGACAGCTACCTTTTAAAACTTGTTTTTCATGATTTATTGAGAACTCAAACAAGTTGTTCAGCCCCACTTGGCCAATAAGTTTAAATTGCGGTGTACTCCCCTTTAGCAACAACACTCTTCGCTTAAAATCATACACCAACCTATTCACAGCAATCTTCGTACCGTTAATACTTAAGTTCATATTATGGATTGAAACTTCAGTAAGACTCCCATAGCCAAAAATTCTAATCATCTGGTCAAAATCATCTACCAGTTGATTCAAGCTATTTAGCTCAATATTAACTTTCGCACCTATGATTTTCATTGAGCTCTTTTGTTTTTTAAGACCTAGGGCAAGCCAACCAATTTCATTTCTAAGGTATTTAAATGTAGCGAACCCATCATCAACATGGAGTTTGCAATTTTGAACTTGATAGTCTCCTAAAAGTGTTTGTACATCAATATCTTCATATTCCATCTGAATTTTAAAATCTTCTAGCTTTGATCGAATCTTCTTATCTAGGTGGGTAGGAAAGTAAATTCGGCCGCATAGAAGTAACAACAAGCCCATCGCAAGAAATACCCTAGGCCAACTAATACCATGTGTTCCCTCCTCCCTGAAGTTCATAAAGATATTTTTGAATCTGTAGTATTCTCTTAGGCTGGGGTCTTCAAGAAGAAAATAATTAACCTCTCCACCAAACAATACACTTGCAAATGTTAATCTCAACCATAAGAGTGTAATAATAATTACTCCAAGAGCTCCATAAACCTTATTGAAGGACCCAAAGTTACTCACATAGAAACTAAAAAGAAGTGCTAAGGTGCTTCCAAACACAGTTGCCACAATCGCACCTGGAAGAAAGGAGTGCCAACTATTTTTTCTTCGGTGTTCAGGTAGGTATTTATATACAAAACATAACCCAAAAACCATATATAGAGATACAACGGCCCATTGAAAAAGTATAAAAACAAATTCAAACCTTTCTGAAAATTCAAAGAATGAAAAAACGATGGGCAATACTGTTAACATAAACCCTAAAAAGAGAAAACTAATTATAAGAAGAAGGGTATATAGAATTGACTCTCCCAGAGAAAAAAGAAAGTGCTTTTCATTCTTTCTACAAAATACAATATTTAGGCTATGTGCTAGGCTTCTCGTTACGTTATTGGCCAGCCAGAGGGAGATAAGAAAGGAAAATGCAGTCGCGATATTTACAGTGTCTAGATTCTCATTAATTCTATTGGCCTGGCCTTCAATTAATTGATAGACACCTAGAGGAACTAACTCTTGAATTAAACTAAAGTGTCCCCAATCCAAGTTAAAGTTTAAAATTAAATATATACCGACTAGAACCGAAATTATGGGAATAAAGCTTAAAAAGCTATGGTAGGCCACAGAGCTGGACAAAATAAAAATGTCATCGGCATCGGCCTTATTTTGAATAGCTTTGAGAACCCTTTTAAATTTGTCTCTTTTGCGAGGCATCGGCACGTTTACTTTGGACTAAGGCCATTGAGGTCCTCACCTGTGCTTGTATATAAAACGTCTGTTTTACCACTAAAAACGAATAAAGCTTTGGAACCAAAATTTATTTTTGAGGCCATAAAACTGAGCATGTAAAAAAGAGCGCTTACAAAAACAAAGGTTAATGCTTCAGATGAAAGTAATGATTTTTTCATATGGGCCGTTCCACTTTATTCTTCATTGTAGTAACCCAATTCTTTTTCAACAACATCGAGGTTTGCTGCTAACCTTTCCAAATAGAATTCAATATCCACCAGTGACGCTTCATTATCATTATGTGGTCCAAACTCGTTAAATCTTCCTTGAAGATACTCAATTAGGAAGAGTGCCTCTTCAAAGTTATCTGAATGAGTAAGATATCGAAGTTTTTCGTTTGTATCCACAGACCCATCAAGCAACAGTGATTTGTGCCTTAGGGAATCAAATCTCTTTAAAAGCTTGGCCTGCTCGCTTTCAACATCAAGTTTTTGATTTCCAGGGGTAACTCCCTTCAGTTCTGACAAGCGTTCGTATCGAATTCCGCTATTGGCTATTGCAAAGGCCATAAGTGAAAACATTCCGACATAGATAATCTTTCTCATTCTCCCTCCTACAAAAATCTAAACATTCTTTTATCAATAAGATGTGCTTTATTGAGTGGTATGTAGAGAAAATCGAAGATTCCATTCTGAAGTTCCCACTTTACTTTGCTTAAGTCATCCACAAAACAAATCGTTGAGTTGCGAAAGCTTTTATCTTGTTCCAGGATACGAGCTGATGTGCTCTTGCTATACTTCCCCAAAACCAGCAATGTCTTGTTTTCGTCTTCCAGGCTGACACTATTTCTAAGTCTGATAAGCATTATCCTTGCTCCTCGTTTAACTTTTAATAATCCTATCGAGCTTGAGATTTACTTGTAAAAACGTAATTACTTTTGTGATCGCAAATGTTTTCCCTATGCTTTAAATATGCTAGGCAAACAAACGCTTAAACTTTGGATTGATTTGTGAAAGAAATATTAAAGATGGGACTGCAAAGAAAACACCAAGTGCCCCCCAAACTTTTCCCCACACCAAAAGAAAGAAAACAACGATAATTCCTGGTATGTTCAAAAAGTTTCCCATAATTTTTGGTTCTATCATATTTCCGAGGGTGAATTGTACAATCGAAGTTGACAGGATAAGGAACCAAAACTCAGGTCCAATATCATATGAAAAATAAAACATTGGCAAAGGGAGTAATGTTGCAACAATACTCCCCAAGTTGGGTATAAAGTTTAATATGAAAACTAAAATAGATACAGATTCCCAGTATTTGATGTCGAAGGCAATGAAGATAAGTGAAACCGCCATGGCTGTAAAAAAACTAATAAAAAATTTAATCTTTATATAGGTTCTTAAAAGTGCTCCTGTCTGTTTAAAGTCTAACACCATTTCAAGGTGTTTTTCAGGTGCAACGAATAGAAAAACATAGAAGACGAATGATAGGGCAAAAAGGCTCAAATAATTAACAATTGAAAAAGAAAAGAACTGAAGAATAGACATTATGTGTTCGGTTATTTTTTGATCAATAAAGTATTCCTTTAGGTTAAACCGGTCCAGGTATGCCAGAAACGATTCCTGCACCCCCATCAACTCCTTCCCATGGGAGTTGAAGAAATCCAACCAACCCTGAATTGAGAAGGCGAACAAATACAAAAGTAAACTAGATACAACGAGAAACACGAAGCTAACACTGGCAACGTTCACACTTTTTGGCAACCTACATGCTCTTCCCCACCTATAAAGTGGGTATACAAAGACTCCAAAACACAATGCGTAGGCCAAAGGCAGTAATATACTTCTAAAGTATATTAGGCCTACAACACAGAAAACGAGTAATAGGCCATTATAGTAATATGGAAGCTTTTTAATAGCGCTCATAAAAGCTACTAATTGGCGAAATTAAAAAGGTCTAGCTCCAATAGAACTATTTCTGTCATTGAGCTTATTCTTTTGTTTTAAAATTTCATTCTTAACTGTATCTAGTGCATCTCTAACACCTATCAACAATTGATTATTCTTTTTAGATGCATAAACGGGCTCTTTTCCTCGAACCCGAACTTCTACAGAGCATTCAAACAAAACAGGACCTCTACTTTCTTCAGGATTAACCTCTTTGATCCACACAAGAACATTTGTAAAGTCTAAATACCTATGATTGTCAAAGTAGTCTTCAATATAGGCCCTAATAACGTGGTCATCCATATTCTCTTTATTGGCCAATTCATTATAAATGTTAATCATTTACTATCTCCTTTTCATTTTGATAGCTCAAGCAAACTTCTAACAATATGCTCCAGCACATTCCCTTTCTTGGCTGCTTGTTGACCAAGTCTTCTCACATTAGATGATAAAGGAGTTTTTCCGCTCCATAAATTTTCATTGATGGACAAATCTTCACTTGTCTCTGGCGAACTACCTTCGTAGACCATCCATAAGAAATCAGGGTGATACTGAGTGATCCACTCCCCCCCAACAATTCTGCCTTTTTGGTCGATTTCAAGATCATACTTATAGTGAATGTCATAGCCTTTCGCTCCAGAACCCTGATCTCCTTCATCACCAAAAAGCAATTTAACCTTCATATGCACTTCGACAATGTAGTGTGTACCAATTCTTCGATTCCACTTGTGAGGATCATCGGGATAATCACTTCTTTTAACTAAAGCATGTTTTAAAAGCCTAGATCTTACTTTAGTTTTTGGGTGTACGTACTTGTAACTAAATCCCATGATTGGACGGTTCCAAACATCAGAGTCATAAGCATTATCCATGATTAAAGTCTTACCATGAAGGCCAATATAGTTAAGTAGTGCTAGGTGCAACGTTGCTGGGTTAGTATCCAAACAATCAGGTTCGCGCGAGCCTAACTCATCTGAGCGACACCTTCCACCTATAAAGGCGATGTCATAATTGTTCTCGGCCCAAGCATGTGCCGACAACCTTTTTATGTCGTTAGTACTAAATGGAATGCTTCGGCCATCATGTCCTTTGACAACCACCTCACTTTTAGGTTCGGGGAAGAGAAAGCTTGCTGGTGCCGTTCCATGACAAATTCCTGCCCAATAAGCAATAGCTCCATAAGTCCTAAACACTGAATCAGAGTACTCGACCTCACGTGTGAATAGAAAAGATTGAGGACCTAGTAAAAAATCATATTTTTCAGCCGCTGACATTTCACTAAAGCGTCCCTCGGTAAAAAGCTTTTCCGGGGGATTGGATTTAAATTCTTCCAAGATTTGCGGCCACTTTTTCTTAGAGTCTTTCATAGATGGCCTCTGTGAAAGGCCTCCCTTGCTAGTTGGGGAATTTACATAACTCCAAAAAGACTCTTTAGACTCGCCTTCAAAAAGCTTAATCTGATCAAAGTAAAACAAATCATTGTGAAGCTTATCAATTCCCTTATAAGCAGGTAAAAGCTTTCTAAAGTTATCCTCACTTCGGTATCCACTTTTGGGTCTCCCAATAGAAACCCACATATCGTGAAATTGGCCGTTCCCCAATACAATGGTGTTCCTATGGGAGACTTTTTGGGGAATAAGAGGGGCCGTCGCCTCCTCATATTCCATAGACTCTCGTCCATGGACTCCCCCTAAAATCAAAGACATACTTAACAGTAAGTAATACTTCATAAACGACCTACTTTAAAATCGAGTCGACAATCTCATAGTTGATCTCTTTATTTAAAGACCCTCTTTCAATAGAACTTGGGAACGCAATTAAATAGTCGGGGTGATCGTTCTTACTAGCTTCAATCCATTCGCCATCAGTCACATTCAGAGTACCATTCGCCCATTGCCCAGTTAGAATGTAGTCATACGTCTTTACAACCCTTTTGGTTCCAACATAGTTATGGTCATCAACGTGGGGACTGGCAAAAGTGATGTATGCACGAACCTTTGCGCTTGTATTATTCAGTTTTTCAATCAAGAACTTAACTTTGTACACCGGTACAGTCCAAACAGGAAAGCGAGGATCATAATCCATTAAAAATGGGGTACTATTTTCAACAAGATGATTCTGTACCAATTTGTGGAATTGATCTGGGTAAATGTCATCATAGTCATCATTTCTGTCCCCATTAAAACGATCCCCAATCATGATTTCAGCAATTCCACCGGCCTTCTCATAGGTCTTTAATAAAAGAGCTTTCTGATCACCAACACTCCACTTAACTCCGCCAATTGTTTTCGCTTCCTTTGGTTCTGGATGTAGGACAGAAGCAATCGCCCAGGCGTGGCAAAGACCAGCCCAACCAACCTCATTTGGTCTATACAGCTCTTGCTCTTCGTAACGTGCTGCCTCTGAAAAAACATTAAACATTCTTCCTGAGTAATAATCATACTTTTCAAGTGGTGACGATCCACCTGTTGTCTTGTAGAACAGTGTTCTTTCATTTAGGGGATACCACCATGCAGACCAAGGTTTAACTTTGCTTTCGCCGACAAACTCCCCAACCTTAACCTTAAGTGGCCCGTACTTGTCTGTGGCCGAAAAGGTCTCTTTCTTTCTCCCCTCTTCCTCGTAGACAGTGTTTATGCGTTCCTCTACGCTCTCGTTACATGCAGCAAATGCAACTGCTGCAACACCAATTCCAACAAATCTTCTAATTTCCATTTTACGCTCCCTGTTGTTTAAGATGAAAGGGTCCAACCGCTTCCTGATATTGTGTAGCAAAAGACTTAAAATCATTTTGATCAACTAACTTTTTTAATCAAACAATGAATAGAGAGAGGAGTAAAAACGAAAATACCTACCGAATTACATCGTTATTTTCTTATAAAAAAAAAGGCCTGCTTGAAGCAAGGCCTTAGGAAATCAATTGTTCTGTTTTTTATTTGATTATACAGCGATTGATGCCTGGGTTCTTTCCAATTCATGCACATTTTCTTCCAACTGGGATAGATAATAATTTATATCTTCCTGTGTTCCCCCAACATCTAAAGAGACGTCTTGCTTCATTTCAAGTAGCAAGTCCTCTATAATTTCAATCGTATCAAATCCATCAATCATCATTTCTTTGTGCTGTCTGGCCACTTCACTGTCTTTCAAATCAATCAGCCTTCTTTTTAGTGTTTTAAACTTTCGCATGCTTCTTTTAAACCCTTCGGCCTTAGCAAGGGTATTGTTAGTTTCCAAGTTCATGATCATCCTCCATATCAGTTATTTTTAAACTGTTTTGTTGTATGTGGTTCTTATAAAATTTTCACCACAGACCACCTCTTAGTAAAAAAGGTTTGAAAGATGTCAAAGATAGTTATTTTCGATATTAAAGAAATGAAGAAACAGAGTTTATAAGGGTATTGCTAGTGACTGGTTTTGATATATGTCCGTTAAAGCCCGCTTTTAGGTTTTCTTTTATTTGCTCTTCCATTGCGTGGGCAGTTAAGGCAATAACAGGACGTTCAAAATTGAGCTCTTCTCTAAGCCTTTTCAAAACTTGATAGCCATCTAATTCGGGCATTTGAATATCTAAAAGAATTAGGTCATATGGCCGTGACTTGGCCATTTCAAGAGCCTTTTTACCAGAATTCGCAACATCAACGTTAGCACCCGCTCCATCAAGATATCGTTGAAAAATTCTGCTATTTTCAATTGCATCATCAACAACAAGCAGCCTTTTACCTAAAACTTTTTGAACAACATTCTCGATTAGCTCAGGCTCAGCCTTTTTTGTAGGCTCAAACTCTTTTACTGAAAACCATAAACTGAAGACGGAGCCCTCCCCCTTCTTTGAAAAGTCCAATTTAATATCGCCATCAAGTTCATTAAGAATTTTTTTGGTAAGTGCAAGGCCAAGTCCTGTACCAGAGTAGTCCCTATTGTAGTTAGTATTCTCTTGGGAGAAGATTTTAAATATTTCGTTTTTTGCCTTGTCTGAAATACCTTTCCCAGTGTCTTTGACCACGAAGGTGAAGGTTGAGTTCTTTTTGGCATAGTAGATGTCCATTGAAACTAGACCTTCTGCGGTAAACTTAACTGCATTATTTAGAACATTAAATAATGCCTGCTTAATCCTTTTGGAGTCGGACAGAATCTTCTCAGGCAACTCGGTTTTATAATTAAATTCAAGTCTAATATTTTTCTTTTCAG
>PBFR01000011.1 GCA_002718735.1 Halobacteriovoraceae bacterium
ATATCTGTACTCCTAAAAATTGAAGCCTCATCTTATCACAGATGAGGCTTTTTTATTTTAGGTCCCACTAATGGGGTACAGATCAAAAGCGGAGGCCTTTAATTTATATTTTAAATTTTTGTTAAAAATTCGGCATTGGCCATGTGTAAAAAGTGGAAGTGTTTCTCATATTGAGTAACAGCATCTGCCACAATTTGATCTTGGCTGTAACCATATACATCGTAGTCTTGGCCACCACATGTTAAAAAGACCTCGGCCCTATAATAGTTCTCGTAATCTTTTTCAACATATCCTGGCACGCTGAATGGACGCAACTGAACCATATATTTAAAGTCTTCAAAATCCCCCTTCTTTACTATAAGAGATACTGACATGTTGGACTCTTCAACAAGCTTTACATCAAGTTCCTGATTAACCATTTCATCTTTTAGCTCTGTAAGAGCAGGTCTTACAACTTGTTTAAGATACTGATTAACCTCATCAAACTCAGGATATTCCATGAGAAACTTAAGTCTATCTTTCCAGGCCGAGTCGGCCTGAGCATATTGACCTGTAGTCGTGTGATTCTGAACACTACTCAGGTGCATATAGTCAGCTCGAAGTGATTTCATTAATGCATAAGCACCAATAAGGATCAAAAAGATCATCGGAAATGCAGATGCAATGGTCATTGTTTGCAGGGCCTCAAGGCCACCTGCAAGAAGCAGTATGGCAGCCACAACACCTTCAGTCACCGCCCAAAAAACTCTCTGCCAAACAGGTGGCTCCTGTTTCCCGCCGGATGTTAAAGTGTCAATTACTAAAGATCCTGAATCAGAAGAGCTTACAAAGAAAGTTGTCACAAGCAACAGGCCTACAATAGAGAGAACTGAAGCGAATGGAAAGTATTCAAAGAACTTAAATAAGGCCACTGGAACATTCTCATCAACAGCAGCAACCAATCCTACAGCATTTTCTTTAAGGGCCAATGAAATTGCAGAGTTTCCAAAAACGGTCATCCATAAGAATGTGAATCCAGTTGGAACAAACAATACACCAACCATAAATTCTCTAATAGTTCTCCCTCTTGAAATTCTAGCAATAAACATACCTACAAATGGTGACCATGATATCCACCAGCCCCAGTAAAGAAGTGTCCACCCACCAATCCATGACTCTTTCTTATCATATGCGTATAGGTTAAACGTTTTATAAATAATGTCCGAAAAGTATGCTCCTGTATTCTGCACATACGCTTGCATTAGATCAACAGTGTTTCCAAGTAAAAGAACCGCCCCCATTAATATGACGGCCAGAGCAACATTTATATTAGAGAGTTTTTTGATTCCCCCATCTAAACCTGCAACAACTGAAATTGTTGCAAAGGCTGTTATAATACCAATTAAGATAACCTGAACTGTAGTATTCTGTGGCACATCGAATAAGTAATTCAGTCCCGCATTCACCTGGGAGACACCAAACCCTAATGACGTTGCTACCCCAAACATAGTTCCAATTACGGCAAATGAATCAATAATATCCCCAATTCTGCCATGAATCTTGTCTCCTATTAGAGGGTAAAAGGCTGAACGTGGTAGAAGGGGCAAGTTTTTTCGATAACAGAAGTACGCCAGAATTACAGCAAGCAACGCATAGACCGCCCAAGCATGAAGGCCCCAATGGAAGAAGGTAATTTTCATGGCCTCCCTAGCACTTTCAATAGATGAAGGATCTCCTACTGGTGGTGCAGAGAAGTGCATCATTGGCTCAGCAACGCCAAAAAATAATAACCCAATCCCCATTCCGGCGGAAAATAACATGGCAAACCAGGAAACGTTTCCATAGTCGGCCTCAGAATGATCAGGTCCAAGCTTTATGTCGCCCAGCCGACTCACCATTAAATAGATAGTGAGCAGCAATATACTTCCTACCGCCAAAACATAAATCCAACTTGTTTTAGCAATTAACCACCCTTGAATAGATTTAAAAAAAGAATTGAGTTGCTCGGGAAAAATTGCTCCAACAAGAGTAATTAGCGCGATAAAGAAGAATGAAGAAAAAAATACGTTTTTATTAATATCCGACTGACCAGAGATAGCCACCTCCATATTTGAGTTGTTAAGTAATAAACAAGATTAGTTTTATTTAACACTAACACTTTTATGGACGCTTTTCACTATCTGGTGCCAATTTTGAAAAAGTTACCAGAGTTGTAAACTTTAAGTGTTTAATAAATGGAAGAAATTGAACAACTTAATCACTCAGCAAGCTAACTAAACTCTCAAGGACCACTTTTATAGCAACAGGCTTCTTAAGAATTTTAAACCTCAAGTCTTTTGGCATTTTGGTCAATGTACTTTGGGTTTCTTGCTTCCCAGTAACAAGTAATGCTGGTGAAACACCATATTTTAAGAACGCCTCTTTGATGATTTCTTCACCATTCATACCGGGCAAGTAGAAGTCACACATGAACAAGTCAGGCCTTCTTTCTGTCTCAAACGCAGCTATGACATCCTCACCTCTGGCGAAAGTTTTACAATTGATCCCGTATATTTCCATAGCTTGACGCCAAACAGCCCTTAAGTCTTCATCATCCTCAACGATCCACATCTGAAGACCCTTTAACGCATCAAACTTCATGAGTTCTCCTAGGAAGTTCCACCTCAAACACAGTGGTACCTCTTTCACAATTAACAATCAAACTACCCTCGTGCTCTTCAATAATAGATTTTGAAAGGCTAAGCCCAAGGCCAGTGCCTTCCTTTTTAGTTGTGAAAAATGGTGTCATGATTTGCGACTTCAATGAATCTGGAACACCAGGCCCGTTATCCTCAACAAGAATCTTAACACTTTGACTATTGCTAATCAGTTGCATTTTGACCCATTTATCCTCTTGGCTTTTTATAGCATCCACAGCATTGGTAAGTAAGTTAATTACGACTTGCTCTATCTGTCTTGGCCTACATTTAATAAAAACCTCATTGTCATATTCAAAAGTGAGCTCAATTCCTGCATTTTTAAAATAATAGGCTGTGGCCTGCTCAACCTGTTTTAAAAGTTTACTAACTTCAACAGTTTCCGACTTAAGCGTCTCATCCATTTTTGCCAATGACCTTAAGCTTTTGATGATTCCGCTAATTTTAGCAACTGTCTCAACGATCTTGGAGCTCATTGCCAAGGCCTGTGCCTTAACATCATCCCCACTAAGGGCACTCATTTCTAGCAACTCTGCGCTGGACTGTATTGTCTGGAGAGGCGTGTTCAACTCGTGAGATATTCCCGCGGCCATCTCACCCAAAGATGCCAATCTGGCGGATTTAAGAATCTCTGCTTGATGTTGCTTCTGGCTTTTCTCTTCCAGTTTTTTATCTGTTATATCATTTAGAATAAGGTGAAAGCCATCAGGGTTTCCATTCTCTCCCGGAACAAATGAGCTTCTTAGCTCATACCATCTTGGCCCATCTTCATTGTCAATTCCTCTTAACTCAACCCACTCTAATCCTTCATTTTTAATACTTTTGATAAGTCTCATGATACGTCTCTCAGCTCGACGCCCTAGGATATGAGAGAAAAGATTGAAAAAGTCTTTATTTATGAATCTCTGAGGTGGTACTCCCAACATTTGCTCAATATTATCCGAAGCATAAGTCGTCAAAAAGAAAGGATACCCTCTCTTCTTTGTTTCCTCAGGACTTTCAGAAAAAATCAAAGAACAACTCTTAGAAGAAGAGACGATGTCTTTAAAAAGTTGTAGTCTGCGCTTGGTAGCCACTAGCTCTGTTACATTAAAGGACATTACACATAGGCCATATGGCCTTCCATCTTTATCTAGTAGTCTAAATCGGTAAGAGTAAAAGTTCTCTGTCTGCTCCCCAAATTTGAAATTTTCTTCTCTCATTAGGGTTTGTCTTGATCTTAACGCTTCAACTTCCAAGTCTTTAATTCGATTGGCCTCTTCTTCAGAGAAAAGTTGATAATCATCAGAACCAATAACTTCCGAAGACTTCTTGTCGAGCAGCTTTAAAAAGTTTGCGTTGGCATAAGTATATTTTCCAGTAAGATCTTTAACGGTGACTAGAGCTGGAGAATTTTCAAAGATCTCTCTCAGTTGGCGCTCACTTCCCTTCAACCTACTTAAAGCGTTTTCCAACTCAGTATTGTCATTTAAGGATATTACAACCCCGTCAATTTCATTATGCTCAGCCAGAATAGGCTGTGCCTTAGCAAAAAAGTTACGCTTCCCAATTTTAATCTTGAGAGTCTCAACACTTTTAGACCTCATACAATTTGATGCAAGATCTACGAGTTTTACACCTGATGAGACTCTAAAGAATGCAACACTTAAATCCTTATTTATATTGGGATTACGTTTGAGCTCGAACATTTTTTCTGCCGACTTGTTGAAGCTTGATAGCCTTAAGTCTCCATCAACAACAAGTACTGGATCATCTATAGTTTCAATTACATTATTTAATTTTCTATTTACTGAAACAAGCTCGTTGGACTTGGAGTTTAGCTCCTCATTTAGAGTTGTAAGCTCTTCATTTGTTGATTGCAACTCTTCATTGCTTACCTCTAATTCCTCGTTTGTGGATTGCAATTCTTCATTGGCAGACTGCATCTCTTCATTCAAGGCCTGAAGTTCCTCATTGCTAGTTTCTTGTTCCTCAATGGCAAGATTGAGTTGTTCTCTCGTATTATAAAGCTCCTGTTGCAATTCCCTCATCTCAGAGTAATTGTAGTCCATTTGCTCTGGATTAGAATTTTCAATGACCTCTTCCATTTTCTTAGAAAAAGAGATCAGGTAATGCTTTTCTGCTTCATCTTCAATGTAAAAAACTTCAACGATGACTGACTGTGAAGTCTCTTCGAGTTTAATACTAATTGTGTTGGAGTTTTCTTGAAGCCTTCTACTCTTTAAAAGTACTGGCATTATACGTTTTCTTAAACTATTAACGAGGAGGTCTTCTACTCTTAAAGAGGCAAATCCTTCTTTTAAATTTATATAATCCTGAGCAGCACCAAAAATTTGAAGCACCTGGAAGTCTTCATCCAGAAGTAAAGAGTTTGGCGCCATGGACTTGATAAAGGGCTTAGCTGAATTAAGATTTTCCTTTTTCGAAGTTTTTGGCAGGATGAGCTTTTGTGGACCTACCTTCAAAGAGCTAAATGTAATTGTTCCATCCGACTTCTTTGGTATTTTTCTGTATACTCTTGAATGAGACCGAGTTGGTCTAAAGTAATCTTTGATTGAAGAAGTTGCTTCAGCTTTCCCTAGAAAAAGGATGCCATTGGGGTTTAGAGAGTAATGAAAAATCCTTGTTATTCTTTCTTGTATTGATGCTCCAAAGTAAATAAACACATTTCTGCATGCAATTAGGTCTACTCTTAAAAAAGGTGGATCTGAAGTAAGGTCATGCTTTGCAAAGACCACCATCTCTCGAATACTTTTATTAATTTGGTAATGTCCATCAAGCTTTGTAAAGTAGTCTGATTTGATTCCCTCATCAACCTGAGAAAGAACTCGCTCGGTGTATACACCTCGCCTGGCGGCCTCCATGGCCATTTCATTTATGTCTGTCGCAAAAACAGTTAAACGAATGTTTTTAGAGTGTTTTTTTAGAATCTCACTTACAGCAATTGCCAATGAATAAGCTTCTTCACCACTAGAGCAACCCGCACTCCAAATTCGGATTGTGTCTCCATCATCTTTACATGAGAGGTAATCTTCAAGTTCAGTCTGAAGTTCTTTAAATTGCAATGGATCTCTGAACATCTCCGTTACAGAAATAAGCACATCTTGAAAAAGAGTATGAACCTCTTGGGGGTTGTCCCTAAGAAAAAAAGTGTACTCATGCATTGAGGCCATTTTGTTGGCCAACATACGTCTTTGAATTCTTCTTTTTATCGTGGCCTTTTTATAATGAGCAAAATCCACTTGAACATGTTTTTTTAAGATCTTGCATATTTGATCATAGGCCTGATTCTCAACTCCGATCACCTCAGTGGGAGTTTCCAACTTTATGAAGTTGTCCACTGCTTCTTTAAGCTGCGTCCCCATCTCATCCGGAGTTAAAATTAGGTCCGTAAAACCAGAAGAAATGGCGGAGCGCGGCATTCCGTCGTAAGCAGCAGAATCGGGAGCCTGAGCAATTGTTAAAGCTCCAGCACTCTTCAGCTCTTTGAAGCCTTGTGTGCCATCGCTTCCTGTTCCTGACAATATTATCCCCACAATATCTTTAAACTCTGAATGTGCTAGCGAAGAAAAGAATACATCAATGGAAGGCCTAGGCCCCACGGAATTCTGAGGAGCTGAAAGCTCAAGCCTATTTCCTACGACCTTAATATCTTTGTTTGATGGAGTAATATAAACCACTCCACTCTGTATAATCTCTTTATCTTCAGCTTCTTTAACTCTAAGACCTGAGCTACCACCTAATAATTTAGGCAGCATTGTTTGATAGTCTGGTGAAGTGTGTTGAACAACAACATAGGAAAAGTTCTTCAACTCTACGCAATGCCCAAAAAAGTCTTTTAATGCCTGAAGGCCTCCAGCGGATGATCCTACTCCAACGAGGGTTAGCTGCTCACATTCAGATGTTTTCTTAGTCATTTCTTAAGCTTAGTTCAGATTAAGTATATTTTAAAGAAGTTTATAGCAGCTTAAATGCTCTGTTTACACATGGAGTCATCCCTAGGCGGATTAACACTTCCTAATCAAATCCTTTAATTTTAAAAGGTTGTGAAGAAATCAAATCATTATAAAATAGATAAAACAAAGGTAATCACATGATTTTTGAACTAGGCCCCCTTTTCATGTCTGGCCCATTCTTAATGATGGGTGCAATCGTTTATTATTTCCTAGGTGGAATTGATTCATACTACCGAAAATATGGAAGACTTGGAAAAGGAAGAATCATTGCATTTAAGCAACAAACAACAACAAGAAGTGTTGGTGATGGTTCTCGTTCAAAAGTAACGACTGTTTGCCCGGTGATCAAGTTTTATAACAACGGAGAGGAAGTTATATTTGTAGGTACAAATCAAAACTATCTGTATGAAGAGATTGGAGCAGAGACTGAAGTCTATTATTTACCAGGTAAAAAGAATTATGTGATTCAAAAAAAGAACTCTTTTAAAATTGCAAAGTTGATTGGACTTATTTTTATCGTCATAGCCTTCACACTTATTTATACAAGAGACACTGAACTTCCTTACAAGGTCTTGATCCCCCTTCTTAGCTGTTCCTTCTTTTCACTGTTCTTACTCAAAATTAAAAAGACCATGAAAAAGAGAGCGCTGAAGGAAGGAAAAACGGGAAACCTGCTACAGCTTATATGGGATCAAATCCTTCCAAACGAGAACATCATAGATCACAAAGAACTGGATGAAGGTGAGGGATTCATTAGAAGCTCCACTGAGTTTGACTTAAAAAAGTCCAAAGCTAATCTATTTGGTGTCCTGTTTTCTTTGGCAGTGTTGGTAGTTTTGAACTTTCTCATTTGGAACGTATATACAAATCGCACGACGCCACAAGAAAAGGCAATAATAGACAGATTCATCCACAGTCCAGACAACCTTCAAGAGATACTTAACCAGTCACAATCCAACAGTGAGATTTCTTCGATTCTTATTCTTCTAGGGTTCATATTAATATTTAGTTTTGGATTTTTGATCAATTTAAAGGGGTGGCTTAGGAATCGATAAGACACCCCCAATTGGATTATATTTCCACTTCTATAGTATCCATATTTTTAACTCTATGAATCGTTTCATACTTGTACCTTTTCTCCACAGCATAAGCAGGAAGCTTTAAGTTTTTCAAAAGATTACCAGCTCCATACTCACCGACCAATGGATTGGTTTGAGTCGAAATAGCTCCTACTTCATACTCTCCAGATCTTAAAGGAGATTTTAAAAGAGATGATAAGTCTATTTCAACTAGAGATTCTTCGCTGGATAGCGAGTGAAGTTTATAACTCTCATGAGGAACATGTCCTTCATACAAAAGAACTTTCTTCACACCAAAGAAGCTTCTTCGTTTATTAAGTACTCTGATATAGGGAGAGAACTCTTTTTTATGATGCACCTTGGCTGTTGTATAAAAAAGTTTATCCCTTTGTAGACTTAAATTTTGAACCTTACTTCCATATACTTTCTTAAAGTTATCCGCAGGAAGAATATCAACATAGTAGTCTATCTCCACGGCCTCTTCTTTTCCCGTAATCGCCTCAACCGAATAAGTGTAATCGTTAAACTTATAAACAACTTCATCTTTCATGCTTTCAGACAAAGAAAATTTAAATTCATATGACTCCTCAGCCTCTGAGGGATACTTTATGTAGTCAACATATACGTGAAGCCGGTCCTCAATACTTAAAAGGGGTGCCAGGTTTCTAAAGTGAATTCTTACATTGGCCACATAACTCTTTTTAACAACAGTACTCGAAGAGTTGGAACATGAATTATACTCCATCCTGCAACTTGTGCGTCTTACTGTCCGGCACCCACTTGCATTACATTGTGTTCTGGAAACCGGTCTGCATACTCTCACCTGAGGCCCATGGCATGTAGAGACATCTTCATCGGTGTAAACTTTATACTCCCCTGAAAGCTTAAAAGACAGTGTATCGCTTTCGGATTTATAGACGATTGATCTTTGATTGCTTAGAGCAAAAGAATTAATGGAAAGCAGGAAAGTAACGATAATCAAAAGTAGGTTAAACATATTGACTCCTATTTTATAAATCTTTTATTTCGGAACAAATTAAGTGACTCTAATAAAGTTTAACAGGACCAAAGAACTCTTCAATCTCAGTAGTGTTGTTTCCAAAAGATCTTTCAACCTTAACAGTGAAACGAACCTTTTTCCTTCGTTTGATGGCCTTTGGAAGAATGCCTAGCTCTCCAACTTTGATTTTGATTTCGTTTTCAGTAATTTCCAAAGCATGTGCAGGGACTTCTTTATCATAAACGACATACCACATTAGCCAGCTGCGATGTACGAACTGAAGCTTGACCTTATTCATGACTTCAGTACTTACCCCTGCACTGTCTTTAATAGAAATCACCAAGTTTTTGCCATACCCACTAGTGCCATCAACCTTCAACTTTGTAACTTCTTCTTTCTTAAAAGCTTTAGTAACAGTCACGATAACAGTGTCTTCTTCCTCTGTTACATCATACTCCAGGAAGTCTTCTCCTTCGTCTTTAAAGTAAACTTTGAATCCATCAAATGAAACTTTAAAGCGATTGGCCCTAAACTTCTCAACAGAAGATTCAGCTTTCCAAACAAGCTTAAACTTTTTAGTGGCAAGTCTGACAAACTCACGGTAGGAATCAGAAATTACAGAATCATGCGAGAATAGCTCTGTTGCACCCGACTTTACTTTCCAAATCCTTTTACTTAGAAGAATTTCTTTTGTGGAAAGTTCGAGCACATCAAAATCCCCACTAGGAAACTGCTCTGGCAATTTTTTTAAATTTCTTACTAAGCTTATTTGTCCCCATCGCCCGTCAACACCATCACTTCCATTTCTGCCATGGCTACCGTCTGACCCATCTGAACAATGGTAGGTATCTGTCGTGCAACTTGTTACAGGAGTGCAAGTTCTTCGATCATGGCAAACTCTGGCCGGAGCAGTGACTCCGTCTTGAGTTCTAGTCGTTCCAGTATCTTCACACACTCTTTCTGTTGAACAAGATTGTTCGGTCCTACAGCTCTCTAGAGACCAACTACTTGAATGGCATTGACAACCAAAACCACCGTCGGCACCTCTTCCACCAAAGGCTCCATAGCCGCCTTGGTTCTCAATAGTAATTTGCTTTAGCTTAGCTATATCAGTGTAATAGATAACAACGTCTCCACCTCTGCCTCCATCTCCACCAGAGCCACCATTGCCACCGTCACCACCATCTGCTCCATACTCATTGCCATAACCTTCGCTATAAGAACAAGAGTATGCATTGGATCCATAGTCTGCGTCCTGGCCATTGGTTCCATTTGTTCCATTGAGAATGAACACCCTCTTTTCACCACTAGCGTGGACAGAAACATCCTCTCCATTCCTGCCATTAACGCCAGGGCTTCCATTTGATCCATCACTGCCTTTGATTCCAAAAGCATATGAAGATCCCGTGACTACACACAGCATCATTAAAAAACAAAGTTTTTTCATCTCCCCTCCTTTCCTAGGTTGTTGTGACTGGGAGGTGAGTTTGCAATAGTGGGGCCAAACGATCGGGTAAATATTCTATAAACTTGACGCACCTCTCAAGTCGAAGTGGTGTCGACATGCCGACCCTTTTTAAGATTTTAGGGTCACTATGACTAAAGTTTTTCTAGGGACTGATTATGAGGTTTGGTTTTTGATACTCGCTCACAGGATACTTATCAATTGGAAAGTTACTTTTGAGCACCAGAAGCTCATGCTCTTTACCTTGAGTGAAGTTTTCTTTTTTAAATTTAATTCTTATAACTCCTTCCCTTGGGTCCAGGTCATCAAAGCGCCCTTTACCGATAGAGTTATCTTTGATTTGAACTTTGCTCTCCCAAACGTCACCATTCTTTTTTAAAAGGTGTAGAATTGGTCTTTCCTTTTCCACCTCAAAAACTAATTCATAAATAGGGTCGCTGAGCTCAAAAGTTTTAGTCGCCTCTGCAGGCCTTTCTTTAATAGGTAAATATGTGAAGAATAGGCTTCTATTATGAAAGCTCACGTTGTCGCTGTCAGCGTGATAATCATCGATTTTAAATTTATTATTTTTTTCTACAAGAAATAGACCTCTGGGTATACCACCAACTTCCCAAGACACAATCACTCCCCCCTCTATTGGAAAGTAATTTCTTAATTTTGCCTCTGTTGCATTGGTCAGAGTTTGCCATTCTTTCATTATTACCGAGCGACCCAATGACTCCATCTTGCTAAGGGCCTTCTCAGTTAATAGCTCTCTAAATGCCTTCATATCTTTATTGCGATAGATCCTAAACAGCCTTTTAACAAAACCCTCAACTCCATTAGAATCCAGGGCTCGCACATCTTTATTTACTACGACACCGCCGTCGTAGGAATAGTGACTTCCTTTTTGAGATGGATCAACTTTAACTCCTGACATGTAGGATGGCACAAGGATGTGATCATACTTTTTTGCATGCACAGAGTGCAGACTAAAAAAGAGGAACAGAAGTATGCTTGGTATTGTCGTCTTCATAAATTACTTTTACCTCATTGTACGAGAAGGCCCATCCTAGTCTAGCATTTACTATGGCCAGCACTCTTCCAACCTGATAGCTAAAATCCGCTGGAGGTAGAAAATGTGAAAAACTTCCCACACATTGTTTGATGGCCATATATGGCACCCATGAAATTGTGCCTTGGATAGAGCCTGCTCCTCCCAAGGCCTCTGCGTATAGACCGGCAGATACATTAACCATGGGAGATGCTTGAAAACATGTCCGCTCTTCACACCTATGAGGCTCTGTTCCCCCCGCGAGTGTAAAGTTAAATCCTGCTCCAATTTTTGCTCCGACTTCTGCTAAGTAAGGAAGGCCAAAGAACGCTCGACAATTAACTCCTCCCCCCCAGCTGAAGAAGTAATACTTTACGGAACCCTGCCGAACTTCTTCCTCACAACAAACCTTTCTATCAGCTTTAAGCTTGCCTACCTTAGGCACCATGATTGGAGACTCTGGTTCACAACGAAACATTGGACCAGGGATGGATATCATATTTAAGAACTTGGCACCCTTAAACTCACCTGCGTTTTTTGATGATCCAGCATTTAAGGACTTTAAACCAGCAATGCCTTCTTTCTTATAAGTTGAGAATGCGTCCCTGCTTCCTTTCAAAGCACCACGGCTATCGTTAAATCCAAAAACTTCTTTGTTTCTAAGCTTTGGATCAAACTCCACGCCTCCACAAAACCTATTTTCATATTCGGAGATGCTCGCCGGAGCTCTGTTTATATTTTCAGCAGAAGCTTGCTCTAGGTAACTAGACTGAATAGCTCCCAACAACTCCCTTGAGTCCCTCTCAGAGAGAGCCTCTTCCTTACTTAAAGCAATAATATTCCCGAACTCATTCATCTTATTTTGAACCGATAGAGAGTATCTCTCAGTCGAACATGTGACCTTGTCAGAAATCCCTCCACAAAGCTGCTCCTCAACCTGAAACTCACTTAATAGCTCAAGATTCTTGCTACTAAACCTTTTAAGAAGGTCATCAAATGCCTTCTCGCCTTGTGAGTTCTTTAAATATATTTTGGGAGTTTTGTGGTTGCTTAAACTTTTTATAAGATCAGCATCCTGCCTATAGAGTCCAAGCTTCTTGCCAAGCCATAGTGTTGCCAGATCATTTTCATTAATACATGAATTGGCCTTCAGACATTCGTCTTTTTCAAGGTTTTTAACCAATAGGCCAGCAATCGCAGGAGTAAGTTTAATATTTCTTCTTTCTGAGAAATAAACAGCATCTTGGTAGGTTTGATCCTTACCATTTAATATAAAAGAGTTGCTTGCCTTCTTATAAAGCTCAGCTGCCGCTCCAGGATCAACTGTAGCTTGAAGCCTCTCAATTCTTTCTTGAATCACATTGGATTGAAAGGGATCTTTTGACAGCTTGCTCGCCAGCTTCATTTGGGCAATTAGATGTAATTTTACAAACAGGTCTTGATTTTGAATGACACTGCTCTTCAATAAGGTGCCAAGGTCACGGTCACACTCACTAGCGAAAAGATTTGAGCTAACCATTACCAATAAGATTAATTTACATACAAGCCTAGTCATCAGTAACTAATCGACATAAATTAGGAAAAACTTAAGGTACATAAATGTAAACAACTGTAATCTCGTGCAAAGTAAGAGGGCCAGCTTAATTTCTAACCCCCAGAGACTTAGACAAGCCCAATACAAAATAAAATATGTTACCAACCTGATTTAGCTTCTAAATTCACCTAAAGGACTTCAGATAAAAGGATTTGATCGATTTCACCTTAAGCCAGCTTTAGTTTTGTAAATTTTATTTAACATCCATTTAATGAACCTTGGGGTTTGGCGTGCAATATTTTTATTCGTGGTAACAACAAACATTCCAAAGGAGGAATTGTGAAAATTACAACTGGACTGATCTTTTTACTATCTTTTGCTATCTCAAGTGCGTTTGCAATGAGCAAAGAAGAATTTAAAGAAAGCGCACAGGACAAGTTAGAAATGATCGAAGACAAGCTCGAAACTGTTGAAGAAAAGATGGCAGGAGCTCAAGGAGAAACGAAAGCAAAAATGGAAAACGCTTACGAAGACCTCATAGACCAAAAAGATGATCTTAAGGAAGATCTAAAAGAGGTATCGGAAGAAGCATCTGAAGGTTACGAGGAGTTTAAGAAAGAGTTTAGCGATGGAGTTGCTGAACTAGAGAAAAAAGTAAACGAATTACTTAATTCATAACCAAGGGAGGTTTTGATGTTACGTTGGGCACTGATATTTTTTCTAATTTCAATAGTGGCCGCCGTATTTGGCTTTGGCGGAATCGCAACCGCAAGTGCCGGGATGGCGCAGATACTGTTTTATCTATTTTTAATCGGCTTTGTAGTAGCTATGGTTATGCACTTTGCTGGAAAAGTTGACAATAAAACAGGTGTTTAAAACAAAACCAAAAGTGAGGGCCTGTTCTATGGCCCTCACTCACATCACTTTTAGACATTCCATGCCTGTTTGAAATTCTTCTCGATTCAGTTATATTTAGTACTTTATTACTGTGAAACAGACAAATAAGCGAGAAGACAATTTACAATCTATTAGGGCCAGCTTTTTTATTAATCCTTTTAATTGGCGAGTCCTCCGCTCAAATTTCCAAGAACTTCACAAAAAAGAAACAGCCTATATACGAGATTGGTGCAGGAATCATATCTCTAAGCTTGCCCAACTACCCTGGTGCACAGTCTACGACACTTAGAACGATTCCGTTTCCTTGGATAATTTATAGAGGTGAATATCTTAAATCTGATGAAGAAGGAAGCCGGCTTCAGATAATAAAGGACAAGGGTTTTGAGTTTGGAGTAAGCGGTGGATTTAACTTTCCAATTAAGAGTGAAGAAAATGATGCAAGAAACGGAATGCCTGACACGGATGCGCTTCTTGGCTTTGGGCCAAGTTTAATATTTCGCTACCCCACAGAGAGTAAACTCACTAGGTTAACATTCGGTCTTGGCCTCAGAATCAACTATTCTATAGCTCCTTCATTCACGTTTAGAGAACAAGGTTTTGTCGCTGAGCCAAACATTAAGTATTGGCACCGCCCATCTAAAGAAAGCCCTTATACATTCTTCTCAAGATTCAGTGTCGCCTTTGCCGATGAAAGCTATAATAATTTCTTTTACGGTGTAAAAAATGAGTTTGAAACACCCACTCGAGAAGCTTTTGACGCCCTTTCAGGAGTCGTGGACATTGGGGCCTCTTTAGGATTTTCGGTTGAGCTTACAAAGAACTTGTTTCTATTTACCAGTGGCTTTTACTCAAACCTCACCCTTGCGGCCAACAAAGAAAGTGATCTTATTGAGGAGCACCACAATACAGGCTTTATTTTCGGCCTATCTTGGATGTTGTTTGAAAAATATCTTTAAGCTTTCTTTTCTATGACTAGCAACTATAAAGCTTGATAACTCCATTTTATTCATTAAAATTACTGTAGAAATATTTAAATCGGAAGTCTTATTATGAAATTACTAATCAAAGTCATTGTGACCTGTATGTTTTTAGTCTCCTGTAATGAGCGAATGCCTAAAAGAGCTGTGAAGGATAGTGTGGTGCCAAGCTCAGAGAACTTTGCTCCAGCTGGAGAAATCACTGCTAGATTGATACACGGACAATCAGTATACGTGCCTATATACTCTAGCATTTACAACCGCTTCGAGGGTGATTTACTCCACCTTACTGCAATTTTAAGTATTAGAAACACCTCCCCTAAAGAATCAATTGTAATCTCACAAATTGATTACTATGACACCAATGGAAAAAGAATAAAGAGCTTTATCGACAGACCCTTCTCTCTGTCTAAGATGTCTTCTAAAGATTTTGTTATTCCAGAGTCCGACTTATCTGGAGGAACTGGAGCAAACTTTATTGTTAAATGGGAAACTCAAAATAAGATTTCTGCACCAGTTATTGAGGCAGTAATGATAGGATCAATAGGAACAAAGGCATTCTCCTTTACATCTAGGGGAAAGGAAATAGAGGCACATTAAAAAAAGGCCAGGTTTGACCTGGCCCTCTTAATGCATTAATTATTTCGCATAACTTCAAAGGCTATCAACGCAGCAGTCAATACAAGAAAGCTGAGCATGAAAACCCACTCTTTAAAGTTTTTCATAATCATTCCTTAGTTAAATATTTCAAATGATAATTTTCAATTAAGAAATGGTGGTGAGCGACTTCCTATACTTTTTGACAGTATTAGTCTCTGAATATTACTTAGAACGTTATAATCAAGGTCGGACTCAATTTGACCAGGTGAATAACCGTCAGAAGAATTTGAGAGAAGAAATTCACGTCCATCGACAGGTTCGAATGTAATCGACTTACCTGCCGCTCCGGACAGTGTGTGTCCGTTATTTAAAGCATTTATAGATGAATTCTGATTTAGGTCAAATGCTAATGTACTAGGTTGGAAAGTAAACCCAGTACAAAAAAGTATTAAATATATACAGATGAATCTAATCATCTTTTGAGAGATCGCATTTCATATAAAGACTTATGTTTATACCTATAATCATGTTATAGTCACTCCATGGAAGGCAAAGAATACATTAACAAATTCAGCACAGAACAGTTAATCAGATCAGTTCGTTTTACCGCGTTCTTATTGCTTGGCTACTTTGCTCTTTGCTCCACTATTTACGACCCTATAGTCTTAGTGGATGATACTCCAAGAAAACCATTTTTCAAAAGCGTTTTAACATCTTCTGGTGCGAACTTTATACATTCCAGTGCCAGACACAAGATATCCGATAGGCCAGAGAAACAAGAAAGTGCTCAAATTGCAATCCCAGTTAAGAGAGTTGCCCTGCAGGCACTTCCTTTCTTTTTATGCTTACTTTTCTTAACAATCCTTACTCAAGAACAAAGTAAACTGTTCTCAAAATCACTCCTCATTAGGGCCCCCTCGGCCTAAGCAGAAAATTCGTCTAATTTGAAAAGACCAATGACTTGGTCTGCGATTTTTTATGCTCGGAGGAGAGATGAAGCTTAAAGTTAAAGCGTTCATATACCTCATCTTGCTGGCTGTTCTTATCACTGGAGGACACTACGGTCTTTCCAAAGTAGAGCTTGATGAAGGGAAAATGATAGGTAGAGTAATAAGCATCGAGAAGAAGTCTCTGTTTTTTGATACCTACAACTTAAATTTATTTGTAGAGGGAAAGATAGTTTCTTTAACTATTGAAGATATGGATTTAGTCAGAGAGGTAATGAATAATGACTCTGAACACGTAGAGCTAATTTATACAGAAAGCATTACCAGAGGATTCAACATCTCGAACATGACTGTTAAAAGGCTAAGCAAGTTAGAAAAGAAGGTGGATCGACTGAGTGAGATAAAGTCCTTAATTGACAAGAATCTAGTTTGTTCAATGCTTGGTGAGCTTAATCAAGACAAGGAACTCTACGATGAATTCATTAAGTATATTAAAACACATAGTAAGCATTCATTTAAGAAACTACTAAATTGTGGTCTTACGCTAAACTAATCTAAAGGAGAGCACCTAGCTAGCTCTCCTCTAGATATTTACATTTAGGCTAAGCCCAACATTGGTTCTGTCTGAACGGATATCCTCTGCGATAAATCGTAAGTTTGGAGCAATTGAGATGTCTCTATTAATGAAGTACGTCATTGCGATTGTCTGCTGTAGAGGTTGATGATCTAAATCATCTAGTTCATCCCCTCTCATTTGAAAATATACGCCTAGGTCTGTAATGGCCCTGAGTGCAAATTTTGGATTTAGGTAGTATTCCATTGCCAAACTAAGTTTATACTCCCTTTCTTTTTGATAAGGATATAGGGATGTCTTTCCAAGTAAAGGGTGTTCGGTGCTGGACTTATCAAAAAAGAATTGAGTGTAAGTAAATGTCCCTGCCAAATAAACCTTCTTTCCCAACGGAATTGCTGAGGCCTGACTAAATGCAAAGGCTGAGTCATAACCGTAATCAGTGTAAATACCACGTGTGCTATGTTGATATTTAAAAAAGCTTATGTTTTGAATGCTACCGACATAATAGGTTCTAAAGTAGCTAATCACAGGATCATCTAAATCTAGTCGTCCATTATTGTTATTAAAATCTTCCTCATTCTTTGAAGAGTTGCCATCATAATTGGTATGGAAGGGTGCCGTCATATAGGTCCCCACTTGGAGAGACAAATTGTCTTTCTTTGAAAGTCTATATTTAATTCCCACAACACCACTTAGAGAGGTTAATCCGGGCTCCTCGGCCGCTTTGGTTATGTTTGGTCTTTCCGAACTTAGTGGTTTCTCTAAAGATCCCCCTTTGTAAGTGAATGTTGAATAGAGGCTCCAAGAGGATAAGGCCCCTGATAAAGTTTTTAATGTAGGGTTTTCAAGCACTTCTTCCTTATCTGCGGATCCGTATGCAAGAATACTACTTATTACTAATATAAGTGTTAATTTCATTTTAAATCTCTCTTGTGTTTGGTGTAAATTTTAAAAGGTTAGAATCTCTACTCAATACCTGATAAGAATCTTTCCCCGATAGGTCATTCACAATATTTGCTGATCTCCATGCCATAAGACTAATCTGTGGATCAGCAATGCCATGATGATGACGACTTAGATTCATTGCATAGATTTTTCCTTCACCATCCCATTTAGTGGAAATACTATAATTGTCATTGATAACAGGCCTTTCATTATGATCGAATTGAATTTCTGAATAAAGCTCTCTCAAATAGTTGGGAAGGCTATTTCTAAAACCCGTTGCCAAGATAACAATATCAGCTTTATATTGCTCTGAAGTTTCAAACATCTCATTCAGAACAGTGGCTTTGTACAGACCTTCTTGGTGCTCCAGATGATCCAGCCACCGCATAGGAGCAATTTGGTAACTACAAAATGAATGATGGTAGTTTTTATCTAGGTAGAGCTCATTGTAAAACTCTGATAAATAGGAAGGAGTATTTCCATCGCTTGTCAGAAGTTGCTTTTGAACAATACCCTCCTTTATATGAGGACTAGTTCTTAAAAAGGACTCGACATAACCAGGAGAGAAGAACTCATTTGTAAAGGCTCCCTCATCTAATGGCTGCAAGCTATCTCTACCAGAAATAAGGGTAATTGATTCGGCACGCCCCCATTTTTCTTTTAGTCCATTTCTAAGAATCTCAACACCAGTTTGACCGCCTCCGATAATTAAAACCCTTTTACCTTCGAGGTTGGCGTTTTTCATTTCCATGGATTTGGCATGGAAAACCCTATCTCCAAGCCATTGCCTGGCACATGGAGGAATATTCTTAACAGGTCCAGATCCGATGCAGATATTCTTAGACAAGAATTCCTCTTTGCCTGTTTTCACGATAAAGAGATCTCCTTGCCTGTACACACTCTCAACAAGAGAGTTGAACTGAATACTCTGTTCGAGTTGTTTTGAAACCCATGAACAATAGCCTTCAAACTCCACGCGACTTATATTTTGGCGTCCAGTATTCATAAAACCATAAAATAAGTCATTCTTGACCAGATAATTCATAAAACTATAGGGACTCGTTGGATCAACCGGCGTCACCAAATCTTTCAAATATGAAGTTTGCATCGTGGAGTCCGAATGCATGAGCTCACTATGCCAGGAGAAACTTGGCTTATTATCCAAAAAACGGGAATTAAGATTTTTATGTTTATCAAGCAGCGCTGCGAGACTTAAATTAAATGGCCCTAGACCAATTCCTAGTATGTCATACACTTTACTCATAATTTACTCTCTTCCATATTCCTAGCAATGGGATTTTTTATATTGTTTCCTAAAATGGGTCTTAATCTTTGAGAAGTTTCACTGTAGCCAGAAACAAATCGAACTTTGTTCACTAGAACCTTCTCAAATTCAGACTTTCGTAGGTCCACACTAGAATCTATTTTGACTTCAGTGATTCTCAGGTAACTATCAATCACCTCACCAAGAACTGCGTAGAACTCTTTTTCAGGCAAAGACAAGCTCTCCTCCATCACCCTGGAAAGATAGCGCAGTACAGTTACAAAGTGCCCAGTGTAGAGATCATGAATTAGATAGTGCTTTGGTAGACGTTCAAGAAAAGTAGTAAACTCACCTTCAACTGCAATACTGTCAGATACTCTTAGATCTCCGTGAAAGTCCTTAATAATCAGCCCTGATGGCCTAGAGTCCTCTAGTATCAGAATGGTGTTTTGACCGTGGGCCACAAGTCCTATTCCATGCTTAACTTGCAAATGGTAAAGAGGTAGGACAACCTTATCAATATAATGCTTGAGCCACTCTTTTGGACTTAAACCAGAATCTAGAACATAGAACTTAATTAAATGCTCCCCATTATGATTCATGATTAGTGCACCTGTTGGCACGGCCCGTTCGCCACCACGCAATACAGATGCCACACTCTCGCGCCAAACACAGCCCAGCAATTCTTTGTAACGGTAAGAGCATCCTTCAACATTTTGGTGAGACTCTAAAACCGCAGAGATTGCCGCCGTTTCTTTAAGAGTGCGAGTATTGCGCTCTTTGAAAAATTCATCCTTGCTTAATGTTTCATCTACAAATTTAGAGATTTCATATCCCACACCTACATACTTTTCAGGGAGCCCTCTAATGCAAGATGTATTTAGTATGGAAGTGGAGACTTTTATATCAAAGGCCATCGGATTATTAATGTTTGTCAGAGTTCTAATGGACGCCTGAGGAGTATAAAAGTCACCTAGTACCCCGATATACACCATATCCTTTTTAAAAATATAATCTTGATATTGAATGCGAATGTAGCGATCCCATTGCCATGGATGGACTGGAATCACATAATATAAGTCAGGATTTAAACCATGTTCTTCAAGTGAGACCCGCGTGCTCTCAATTTGGCGTTTATTCAATGAAGATAAAAGAAGATGCTCATATGAGATGTTTGGATCTATGCCGGCAGAAAGTTTCTCCTTTTTTATAGCAATCCAAATCAATTGAAATGATTGTCCAGATTCCGGAGTGTATGCGCAAAGCTCGCCTACCCCCCAACCGAGCCTACCTTTATTTAGTAAAAGCTTGGGATGCCCAGGCAGTAGTTGATCAATTTCGTGAAAGGACAGTTTTGAAAGCTCACTCGCGGTGTAAGCTTTTAGTCTATTAAACCTAAGGTCATCGCAATATAAGGTTTGATGCATCTCTTCTAGAAATTGACCAAGTGTCGCATCATCAATCCCACACACCTCCTGAACTTCATAAAAAAACCTACCAGCAGTATAAACAGCTTGCTCAAGGCCGTCTTGGAATTTTTGGAGGGAATCCACTTGCACTTGAATATTATTCCATGCTCCAATCTTTCCCTTAAATCGATATTCGATATTATTTCCAGCTTCTAACTTCCACATTTTCTCATCAATCTTCTGAAGCTGTAATAATTCTTCAAACTGTAACTCTTCAATGGCCTTTACAATCAATGCCCTATTAAAGAAAAAAAGATGCCTACCACTCATAGATGCCCCTTCTCTTTAAAGAATACGTCCCTTTCACATTTCAACAGGGCAGATCGTTTATGAGGAAATTCAAATTCTCTTTGAAAGCTCCAGCCAGGCAAGGCCTGTGAAATCTTTAAGATCTTTTGATTATCAGAACGTGGTTCCCCCCAAAGGTTTTTTGTGTGCTCACAATCCTCAAACATATAATTGGATGCGTGTAAAATTGCGTAATATGCACAACGGGTGTTTAAAAAGCGTTCTTCACCAATAAGAAGATGCAGACCTCTATCATATAGTTCAGCTTCACAATAAGGTGCAATACGATCATCATAGGCCCAGTAAATTTCAAAGTAACCAACGGGCTCCCCCTCAACCTCGAAGATGAGAGGAATTTGATAAGCTCCATTAAGAAGCTTTAGCAAGTATTCTTTGAGTTCTTCCCTGGATTTGTCCATTTCCCAAAACTCACTGACAAACTTTTTATTGTGCCAATTATGAAAAACCTCTAAATCATTCTCAGGATCTGCAACACGAAAACTAAGGGTCTTTTGCATTTTTGGCTCATAGGCCCGATAAACTTCACCTCTTCTTTCAACTTCTAAGCTTCTTAGCTCAGTCTTCAAAGGGTTTGGAATTTTGTTATATATTCTCCAAGGGTCTTGAACAGTGTTTTCATTATGGCCTTCTAAACAGCAGCGGAAGTTGCCTTTTTGCCAAAGAGTCCCAGATTCAAGCAAAAAATCATAAATTGACGAATTACAAGATATCATTCTTAAATTAAATATGAAGTTTCTAAATTGAGTTAGTAGCTTTCTCTCCATCTCACTTTCAGAGTCTGCGATAGAGCTGATAACACTAAATACTGTATTAATGACAAAGTAATATACGAATACCTTATTCGTATCCTCATCACTTAGGATGTTTCCATTCTTAGGTGAAATGTGGGGGTGTTTCAATGCCAATTTTTCATAAGCTCTCTTAGAAAAACCACTGCCTTGGCAATCCCGATATATTGTTTTAACTGGAAGCGAAGAGCTCAATTGAACGATGATGTTTTGCATGTGGGCCCCAAGAAGTACGCCTTCTTCTGAAGCTAGTGTTAAAAGCGGTTTGGCGACAACACTTAAAAACTCACCAAACCATTTCTTTGCTGCAATTTCATAATTCTCATCAAGTGTGCTTATTATTTCTTTTAAATAAGAAAATCCTTTAAATGGATTCTCTTCCACCACAGTTGCAAGTAAAAATGAATTTTTCCAGTCTAGGTTTTGACGAACTTGCACAATCGTCTCGGGGATCACCATTCCCTCTGTATTTGAAATTCCAGCAAACGACGGTTCGGACATAACTTCCAGATCACCCACTGAATCCTTGGCTATATCGCGAAGAACTTTACTGATTTGAATCCCTCGCACGGCCTCTTTTTGCTGCAAGTGTCTAATTGAATTAGTAAGTGTTACATCCATTGAAAATTTCAATTGAGCTGGAGCACCATCACAGTATAAAGTCCTTAAAGAGGAAAGTGCATGCCACTCATTCTTTCCATATCCGAGTTCAATAATTTCTTTGTTTTTGATTTTATTCTCTATGAGTTTTTTACTTCGAAGACGGCACCACTGCCATGGATGCATCGGAAGAAGCCTATAGTTTTCTTTCTTAATATGACTTGACTCATCTCCAATATCGAAAAAAGCAATATCTTCAAAAGAAACGTCACAAGTTTCATCTGAGTCAAGAATATAGGTACCGTTGACACAAGCAATCCAAAACAAATGTATACTTTTTCGAAACTCTGGGGAGTATTTTTCAACATCAGCTTTTTCCATCCCCTTTTTACACTTAGGGTACGGGTGAAATGGATGTCCCAAGAGTAGGTTTTGCTCACTTTTTAAATAATTAATCTCCGGATCGACACTACAATTCCTCTTACAAAGGATGGACTCCAAATTCTCTAGGGAGTTTTGAACATTGGCCATAAATAGATCAACAACACAGCCACTTGCGTGAGAATTGGCCAAAAGTACCACAAGCTCTTTAAACCCAATTGCCCTTTCTTTTTCACTAGAGCAAAACCAAATCCGACCTGTGTATTTGTGGGATCCAAGTAGAGAAAATTTTTCAAGCTCGATCTTTAAAAAATCAGGATCTCCTAAAGGCAGCTCAATAATATTATTTCCAATTACAACACCTCTTTCTTCTGCGTAATCACGTAAATAAGAATTCAAAAACGCTTTCATAGAATATTGCTGGGAGATAGTCTTAGGGCTCATACAAAAACCTTTTTCTTTTTATTTATAGTTAGGTAGATATGTCCACACAGAACCGTGAATGCGAATAGTAAAATCAAATTAGATGACATACGATCAAAACTTAGGGCCGCACCCGCAAGCATTGCTCCAAGTGCATTACCCAAGGTTTGATAAAAGCTTATTTTTCCAGATATTAGAGTTTCACCCTTTCTTTGCTGACTAAAAATTTTGACAGAGTAGTCTAAAGGAATAAGAGCTGCGGCAAAAGAGACCAGTAAAATAAAGAGGATAAGAGAATTTAAGTCCTCGATCCTATGAAAAAAGTAGGCAGAGCCAACAAGAGATAAATAAGCTATGAAGTTGATAATGGCTACACGGTAGAGTGTGGTTTTCTTAAGAATTATTTGGAACAGTAATATAAAAAAAGCAATGACCAGTAGACCAAGGTATAAGGCCTTGGTTTGAAGAACTACCACTTTTTCAAAGTAGGAAACAGTCTTAGATAAGGATGTATTAAAGTAAGCGATGACACTCATAAAAAGCAGTGGTTGAAAGTAAATCAAACTTATGGCATTCGATGTTTCAGGTTGTTGGGCCTTGATTTGCTCTACACTTACACTCCAGAAGCAGATGCATAGATTCAAGATCATTGAGCACAGAATTGTTATCAAAAGCAGAGTTGTAATATTGGTGTAGAAAATTAGCCCAAGAACAAGCCCGCTAAAACGTCCAACTGATAGCCAAAGGGAGTGACTTAACAGGCCACCAGCTTCACTCCCATGAATCTGAGCTCTGAGTCCTTGAGACAAGGGAATTATAGAACTAGCACCGATTGCATGAATCAATCTAGAGGCAATAAACAGCATTCCTCCAGCTGAGGTGGAGTATATTGAAAAAAGTAGTGCACCATTGGATAATGCCAACCCTCCTGTTCCTGCTAGCAGGCTCTTTTTTACACCAATTTCAGGAATGAACTTTCCCCACCATAGGGTGAATATCAAATAAATAAGGATACTCAACCCATATATAGAAACAACTATTGCTAGTGGAAGATTTAGTGCTTTAGACATAAAGGGAATAAGCCCTAGAATCATTGTTTGAGATGCACCAAATAAACAGGAGGCCAAAGATACGAGTATTAGAGACTTATTCACCTAGACCTCCTTCCTTCTCCCAGGAAGAGATCATTAAATAGATAAATGGCCATTAGCACGGCCATAAAACCAACAGGCCCTTTCCATGTCTCTGAAGAATAGTAACTTATAAAAACGAGTATCATTGGGGCGAATATGATAAATAAAATAGATTTTTTCCTAAAGCTCTTAGGAAGTTTAATCGCTTCAAGATTAATAATCTTTTTCCGTGCTAGAAAGATAATAATTCCGCTTAAAGGTATAAGCGAGGCACCAAGTCCCATGATTGTCCAAAAGACTTTAAGAAGAACCCCACCATAGTTTCCAAAGTGAAGCGGTTCAGAAATTAGCATTAGCTCCATATACCACGGCAATGAAACAACTTTCGAAACGTCACCGGATTGCCCTTCAACAAATAGTATTTTCTTTAAACTCCCCCTCTCCACAAGCACCGCAAAATGCCCAGGTAGTGAAAACTCATTGTCAGGGTAAGAGACATAATCAATTGAAAAATCTGGCAGTGCCGTTTTTGCATTTCTTTGAACCGTTTCTATTTGAACATAATTTGAGTGTCCACTCTTTGATAAAAGCCTTTCAGAGTCTAAGCTAGACTTTAAAAACAACGAAATCATAAGACCGTTAAAGGAGAGCAGTATTCCAGTTAATGTGACCAATAGTATCCATGAAAAAGAGGCAAGTCCCCACTGCTTGTGTAAGATGCCAAGGCGAAGCCTGTTATTTACGGCCTTAAAGTTTTTGTAAAACTTGGGCGCTATTATGAATCCAGAAAGAAGGAGGAAGGTGATAAAAAGGCCAAGTAGCCCAACTAAGTATTTTCCCTTGCCAGGAATCAATAACTCCCTGTGGATCGCTAGGGTGAGTGCAAGAAGGCCCTGGTCTTTAGATGTCTTTGAGTGAAGCAGCTTTCCCTGAGGATCAAATTTTAGTTTAATGGCCCCCCTAAACTTTTCCTGACCTTCTTTTCCAAGTCTTGCTTGAAAATTGCCACTGTCATCTATAAATATGGACAGTAATTTCTTTGTTGGATAATTTTTTAATACATACTCTTGCACATTAACAAAGCCATCAGAAGAAATTGATGCAGTGGTTTCAGGGCCCTGGCCTGAAAGCTCATCTTTCCAGATGAGTATGGTTCCACTCAAGCAAAGGATGAAAAAATTTAATGCCAATGCCAGGCCCAAGATGCGATGAATTTTTATTGTTAGTCTGGTTAGTTTTTTCATAAAAAATGGAGAGGGAGTGCGCCGCCCTCCCCAATCTTTTTGGTGTGTTAGTCTTATTCTCTAACACGCCCAGAAAGAGTAAAATCAATTGCAATGTGAGTTGCCCCAGGGCCACAAACACTTGCAGATCCTTCATCAGGAACAACAATACTTACGTGGTGCGGGTGCCCCCAGTAGAGGTACTTATTTAAAGCGAATTGTTTATCAAGCATATCCTTGCCTTCTAAACAATCAGAGTCTCCATTTAGTGCAAATGCCCTAGACTCAACAAACTTAACAGTTTCATTGGCATTGTCTGCAAAAAGCAAAACGCTATAGCTACAATTGGATCCACCTTGATCAAAGCTTGCTTTAACCAAAACGTTATCCAAAGTGTAATCTGTAGAAAGCTGGCTAAACTGAACATTAAACTTCTCATGGGCCTGAGTTCTCTCAACAGCTTCTTCAAAGGCATTGCAAACATAACCTGTAGATTTCGCAAGCCATCTCTCTCCTTCTAAAACCAAGTCCGAGTCCTGACTCATAGCAGAAGATGAAACGGCTAACATTAAACAATAAATAATTTTTTTCATAACGATCTCCTTGATGATTGTAAGAACGACACTAGAAACAAAAGTTTGATATGTCAAACTTAAACAACAACTAGCAAACAAGGGTTGACCCAGAAAAACTACTACGTAGGACAGCAGCGAGATAAAGATTAGCTATTACTATTAAGCTGTTTAGCTAGAAATAGGTACTAAGAATGGAGTAAGTGATGAAGAAAGCGTCAAAGACTTGTTAGAATGGAATCGTAAATTGAAGATGAAAAAAAGTTAAGGCCTCAAAGGGCCTTAACTGATTAATGCATTGTAAATTTATTGTAATGAATCTCAATTTTTTTACCTTGAGATTCTAGTTTGTCCTTAAGCTCATCAAGGTGTTCCAAGATGGCCGGATCAAGGTATTCAACTTCTCGAAGGCAAATCTCAAGGTTTGACACATCCTCAAGGCCCTGAGTTTTAAGCTTCTTTGAAAGAACTGGAAGGTCTAAGAATGACAACTTACCGTTAAACTTTAAAACTTTGTTATCCCCTCTTTGCTCCACACTCAAATCAAACTTTAAAACATCCCAAACTAAAATCAGAATCGAGACGGCAAAGCCCCCAACAACTCCAACTAGTAAATCAACAGTAATAGTCAAAACTAGTGTACTGAAAAAGATAAGAGAAGTTTTGTTTCTATTTCGGATGTAGTCCCAAATATGGAAGATATCCAACAATTTGTAACCAATATAAATTAAAAG
>PBFR01000012.1 GCA_002718735.1 Halobacteriovoraceae bacterium
AAATAATTCATTGAAATTTAATTTTCCCAAAAATAATAGACTGCTTAGTGCAAATGATTTTTCTTATCTAAAAGAAGGAGCGTTATTTGTACGAAGCGGTCTTTTCTTGAAAAATTAAATTTCAATGAATTATTTAGTTCCAGTCGTTACACTTAAACGCTTTCTACCTTTCTTTCTTCTCGCTTTGATTACGTTTTTTCCACCTGGAGAGCTCATTCTTTTAAGAAATCCATGCTTTTTAAGTCTTTTTAGTTTCTTTGGTTGCCAAGTTCTTTTACTCATATGCAATTCCTATTTTTAAGTTCTAAAGGTTGTTATATTTATAGGATAAAGCGCTATGGGTCAATATAAATGATTGAAATACTCATAAAAATTTTAAGTATATTGAAAATAACTTTTCCACATGCTAGTTTTCTTTTCCACACACACGAGAGCCAGAGGGAAGACCAGTTATGTCAGAGAATTTTCCAATAAATCACTTTTTCACTCAGAAAAACAATAACAATTTCAAAAACTTAGAGAAAAGCAATAACGTTTTTGATCACGAAACTGAGAGCAATGACTTCCTAGAAAGATCATTCAGCACCTCAGTTCAGACCGACAAAAAAATGACTAAAAGTCAATTTAATGACACCTCTAATGAAGCCGAGATGGAATTAGAGGAGTTAAAAAGTATAACGGATGAAATACTGTCCATCCTAAAGCAAAATATACAACCACATAAATTTAAAACATATTTTGAAAACACTTTTACTGTATCATCCCTAGATGGCGACCACGTTGGGTTTTCAGTTACCACCCCATTCATTAAGAAGATGATTGAAAACTTCTATTATTTGGCACTGAAACAAGCAGTTCAAGAATTACTGGGCTCAGAATATGAGATTTCAATCAATGTAATGAATAGTAAAAGGAGCCTCTCCTCAAACAATGCAAATATTTTAAATACTGTGAACGAATCAAAAAGAATAAGCTTCACAGATGAAGTTTTTGGCAGCTCAAAGCCTGACACAAAACCAACAAATTCTGTGCGAGCAACATCCTTTAAGATAGGAAGTATGCCTCAAACAAAGAATGAAATCTTAGATGAAGTTAATAGTGAGGTTCGTAAGACTCTTAATAATAGTTTTGGTCACAAGATAGACGGCAAAAAAACATTCAGTAACTTCATAGTCGGTCCGTCCAATAATATGGCACACGCATTCTCAGTAGCAGTAGCAAAGGAACCTGGTCGAGTTTATCCACAACTTTACATCTACGGTAATTCTGGACTGGGCAAGACTCACCTCTTACACGCTATTTGTAATCATATTAAAGATAGCAATCCCAGATATCGAATTTGCTTAACCACTGCCACAGACTTTATGTCAGAGATGATTATGGCCATACAAAATAATAAATCTGGCCAAGATAGATTTGCAGAATTTAGAAGAAAATACACCGACCTGGTTGATGTCCTCATTATCGACGATATTCATGAGCTCCAAGGTAAAGCTAGAACGCAAGCTGAGTTTTTTCATGTCTTCAATGAATTACAAGCAAAGAAAAAACAACTTATTTTTACATCTGATAAACCACCAAAAGAAATAGACAAGCTTGAGGATAGAATTCGAACGAGGCTTAACTCAGCACTCTTAGTCGATATCCAGCAACCTGATCTTGAAACACGAATTGCTATTTTAAAAAAGAAAGCTTTTGAAAAAGATATATTCTTAGATGATGAAGTAATTAATCTCATTGCAAGTTCTGTAAAAAGCAATGTTAGAGAACTTGAAGGAAAGCTAGTTAAACTTGGAGCATACTCTGACCTCATGAACGTGGATATCGACCTAGAAATAGCCAAGCAACAGCTAAACCTTCACAACTTTAATGAAGAGAAGGTTTTAGACATAGTAGGCATAACCGAAGCTGTAGCGGCCTATTTCTCGCTTCCTTTAGGCGATATAAGAGGAAAAACCCGTAAGAAAGAAGTTGCCCTTGCGAGACACATAGCGATGCATATGAGCCATAAAATATTAAAACTGACTCTTGAAGAAATTGGAGATTATTTCGATAACAGAGACCATTCGACAGTTATCCATGGAGTGAAAAAAATAGAGGATCTCTCTAAAAGAGACTCTAAAATAACTCAGCAAATTTATGAGATTGAATCAAACTTGTAAAAATTCTTTTACAAGTTTTAAACATAAAGCGGCTTACAACAAGCCGCTTTTTTTTTATCATGGCTAGGCAAAATGGATACTCACACCGTGTTTTCAACAAATCCACACGATGTGGAAAAGTATTTGTGTAAAAAAAAGTTTTGCTTTTCCACAATCTTGAAAACTTGTGGAAAAAGTACCTCAAAATGTCCAAACGACTTGGCGCTATTAAACTCATTTTAATTATATGTTGATAACTATGTGGAAAGGCCGTTAATAACCATTTATAAAAAAGAAAACTGTAAGAATATACGCGCTAAATACATCCTAGTTACGATGTTTTCAAGATAGGGCTGGAAAACCTAACGCTCTAAATAATTAAAATTATTGGACTTTATAAACTTATTAACAATCCACATCTCTTATAATAATCAATTATATATATATATAAAGATATATAAGAAAAGCTTCGCTAATCCTGCCTTGCAAATCTATTGTCTTTCGGCTTATAACCTGTATTGAAAAGGTAGAGTGAGTTTATGAAAATAAATATTAATTCAAGTGTTTTGAGAGATGGTTTAAATAAAGTTTTAACCGTAATTGATAAAAAAAATGCAAGACCAATTCTAACTAATTGTTTGATTAATGCTGAAAATGGCAGGCTAGAACTGGTAGCTACAGATCTAGAGGTAACAGCAAAAGTAATTTTGGACTCAAAGATTTCAGAGGATGGTAGCTTTTGCATCAACACTAAGAACTTTTACGAAATTCTAAAAGAATTACCTAATGCTGATGTAGAAATGGACATTAATCAGGAAAATAATATTTTAGAATTAAATTGTGAGAAAATTAATTATTCACTTTTAATAACTAATTCTGATGAATATCCACAAGTTAACTTTGAAAATAGTGGAAAACCCTTTCAATTAAAATCGAGAGATTTTTCAAATATTATTAGCAAGACATCTCATGCAATTTCTAATGATGAAACTCGTATAAACTTAAACGGAATTTATGCACAGCAAATCGATGGAAAATTAAGAACTGTTGCTATTGATGGACATAGGCTCGCGTTGTTAGACGTGCATGATTTTCACTCTGAAAATCAAAGCTTGCTTGATGGTGTGATTATCCCTAGAAAGGGAATTTCTGAAATTAAAAAAATAGCTGATGCATTTGCTGAAAGTACGCTTACAGTATCTTTAGATGAATCTTTTCTATACTTGTCAGCTAACGATGAATACTTTTTATCTGTACGATTAATTGCTAGGGAATATCCTAAGTACCAAACAGTTATTCCATCAAAGACTTCTTATTCTATGATTGTGGATAAAAATGCCCTTTTGAACGCAGTTAAAAGAATTAAGATCCTCTCAAATGAAAAAACTAATGGAATTAAAGTAGGTGTCTCCAACGGACTCCTAACAGTTTCAGCTAACCACCCTTCTCTTGGACATGCAAAGGAAACTGTCCCTGTTGAATACGAGGGTGAAGAAATGGAAATAGGGTTCAATGCAAAGTATATGATTGAATCTTTAATGGTTTTGGATGTTGATGAAGTTATATATGAATTTAACAATGAACTAAGTCCGGTGGTTGTTAGATCTGACGCTGAACCAGACTTTCTTGGAATTATAATGCCTCTAAAGCTCTAGATGGAGTTTTATAAATTAGAGAAGTTACAAGTTGATAATTTTCGAAACTTGAACTCAAACGTAATTGATTTTTCGCCGACTATAAATTGTATATTTGGCGAGAATGGAAATGGTAAAACTAATATTTTAGAGGCTATATTTTTTCTTTGTAATAAGAAATCTTTTCGTAAAAACACTAGTTTTCCACAAATATTAAGCGTCGAATGTGAAAAATCCGAAATATTATTTAATTCAGTTTGGTTAACGGATAATGAGCAAAAGTTTTCACTATCTGGCAAAGTTTCTTCAGAAAACTCTGTTTGGAATCTAAACTCACGTCCGATAAAATCAAAGCCAAAGATAGCTTCTGTTTTTATTAACCCGTTTGACTCGTACGGTTTTCATACTACAGCTTCTTTTCGTAGGAATTGGGTGGATCAACACCTTTCTTTGATTTCCAAAGAGTATAAAGACGTACTATCTCGTTACAACCAATCTTTAAAATTTAGAAATCAACTGTTATCTAAAAAGCCCTCTAGTTACCTTCAACAAGTGGAGGCCATTGATGATCAATTGGCCTATTACTCAAAGATTGTAACTGATTTAAGGATGGAATTTGTGGATCAGCTGCGTCCATATTGTAAGATGACTTTTAAAATTATTTTTGAACAAGTGCATGATCTGCAACTGCAGCTGCAATCGGAATTTATTGGAGCAACGCAAGAAGAAATTAGGGACTACTATAGAAGAAACCTACAAAAGGATGACATTAATGGGCGTACAACCTATGGAATTCACTTAGATGATTATATGTTTCTTTTTGATGGTTTCAATTCATTTGAATTCTGCTCTTTGGGCCAACAAAAAATGAGCTATTTGAGCCTCATATTTGCCTATATAGAGCTTTTTAGATATAAATTTAGCTCCTACCCTATTGTATTAATTGACGATGTTTCTGGGGAGTTGGATAGCCGTCGGTGGAAGAACTTAATTGAGTACTTGGAAGCAAAAAACTTTCAAGTAATAATCACGACAGCTAATGAAAATTTTAAACAAGAATTGGAAAAAATTAAAAATTCCAACAAAATTTATGTTGATAGTGGATGAATAGGAAATCTTTAATCCACGCGAAGAGAGGGAGTTCAACACATGGATCAGACGCCTGAATCAATTTCAAAGGTAAATTCAGAGTATGGTGCTGACAAGATTAAAGTCTTGGAAGGCCTAGAGGCAGTAAGAAAAAGACCTGGTATGTATATCGGTGACACAGGAGTAAGGGGTTTCCACCACTGTGTCTATGAGATTGTCGATAACGCTGTCGATGAGGCTCTTGCAGGGTTTTGTAACGAGATTAAGATAATAATCCACGTAGATAACTCAGTTACAGTTGTTGATGATGGTAGAGGAATACCTGTTGATATTCATTCTGGTGAAGGCGTTTCTGCTGCTGAGATTGTTTATACGAAGCTGCATGCTGGTGGAAAATTTAATGAAGAAGGTGGAGCGTATAAGGTCTCAGGCGGTCTTCATGGTGTAGGTGCAGCCGTAGTTAATGCAATGTCCTCATGGCTTAAACTAGAAATAAAAAAGCATGGAAAAGTACATGCTGTGGAATTTAATGCAGGCGTTGTTAAAGCTCCTTTAAAAGTAATTGGTGAGTGCGACGAAGGGGATACAGGAACAGCTGTAACTTTTAAGCTAGATCCATCTCTTTTTGAGATTCAGGAATTTGATTACGACAGATTGGCTAACCGATTTAGAGAAATGGCATTTTTGAATAGAGGCCTAAAAATCGCCATAAAAGATGAACGAAATGACAAAAAAGAAACATTTCACTTTGAAGGTGGTTTAGCCGAATTTGTCACTTATCTAAATAGAGCTAAAACAGCTGTTCATAAAAAACCAATTTATTTTTTCCACTCAAAAGATGACTACGAAGTAGAAATTGCTATGCAGTGGACTGATAGCTATTCTGAAACACTTACTGGATACGCCAACAATATTAACACCCCAGGGGGTGGTACTCACATTTCCGGTTTTAAAACGGCTTTAACAAGAGTTATGAATGCCTACGCCAAAGAGAATAATGTTTTAAAGGGAAAAACAACTCTAACCGGCGATGATATGAGAGAAGGTCTTACTGCAATTGTTTCAGCAAAGTTGGCCAATCCACAATTTGAGGGCCAAACAAAGGACAAATTAGGTTCTTCTGAAGTCGAGGGAATTGTAAATTCACTAGTTGGTGAAAAATTAAAAATATATCTTGAAGAAAATCCTGGCGTAGCAAAAACTATCTTAAAAAAATCAGCAGACGCTGCTGCTGCTAGAGAAGCTGCAAGAAAGGCACGTGAACTTACTAGAAGAAAATCCGCTTTGGATTTTGCAGGTCTTCCAGGCAAAATGGCTGATTGCCAGTCAAAAAAACCTGAACTTTCTGAAATCTACATAGTCGAGGGTGATTCAGCAGGTGGTTCGGCTAAGCAAGGTAGAGATAGAAAGCATCAAGCGGTTTTACCTTTGAAAGGAAAGATCTTGAACGTTGAAAAAGCACGATATGACAAAATGCTTGGAAACGATGAAATAAAAATGCTGGTTCAGGCCTTGGGGACGGGAATTGGAAAAGACAATTTCGATGTTTCAAAACTTCGCTATCACAAGATAGTAATTATGACTGATGCAGACGTCGATGGAAGCCATATCCGTACCCTACTTCTAACTCTACTTTATAGACAATTTCCAGAATTAATAGAAAGAGGCTACATCTACATTGCCCAACCACCATTGTTTAAATATAAGAAGGGCAAAACAGAAAGATATTTAAAAGATGAAAAAGCCCTTGAGAAGTATTTAATCGCTGTTGCTTTAGATGATGCAACTGTAAAAATCGATGGTAAAGACGAGCCAGTAGATGAAGTGAAAAAGCTTCTTAATAAGTACAAATCTTACTATTCGCATATTAATTCTTACGATAGACATTTCGATAAAGATTTTTTGAGCAAGATCATTGAACAAAAAACTTTAGATGTGCAATCTATGAAGTCAAAAGAAATGCTTCAAAAAATAGTGGCAGAACTAAGTGAGCACTTCTCAAAGACTGAAAAAACATCTTTAAAGAAATACAAATTTGAAATTCAAGAAGATCCTAAACATGACTCACACTTTTTGATTGTGTCAGTATCTAACTCATTGAGAACTAAAAAGTTTAAAATAACTTCCAATTTTGTTGATTCGGCCGAGTATCAAGATTTAATCAATCACTTTGAGGGCATTAAGAAACATTTAACCTCAAAATTTGAAATTAAAACTGAAAAAAGCGAAGACACATTTGAAAATTTAAATGAATTCTCTGAATTCGTTGTGGCCCTTGCCAAGCAGGGTGCATACATTCAGCGTTATAAGGGTCTTGGAGAAATGAATCCTGATCAATTGTGGGAAACCACTATGAATCCAGAAAATAGAACATTAATGCAAGTAACTATTGAGGACACCATTGATGCAGACCAAGTCTTTTCAGTCTTGATGGGCGACAATGTTGAGCCACGTAGGGAATTTGTTGAAAACAATGCATTAAATGTTAGAAACTTGGATATTTAAGAGGATAGTTAAAAATGAGCGACGAAAATAACAACACACCAAACCACAATCACGGAAATATTGCTCCTCTTCTAATACAAGATGAAATGAGAGAGTGTTTCTTAGACTATGCGATGTCAGTAATCGTGAGTCGTGCGCTTCCGGACGTAAAGGATGGACTAAAGCCTGTACATAGAAGAGTTCTCTATGCCATGCATATGTTGAACAATTATCACAACAAGCCTTTTTTAAAGTCAGCAAGGGTTGTAGGCGACGTAATTGGTAAATATCACCCACATGGTGACTCAGCTGTATATGGAGCAATTGTTCGTTTGGCACAGGATTTTTCTATGCGATATCCAGTCGTAGATGGCCAGGGTAACTTTGGATCTATTGATGGAGATAATGCTGCAGCAATGAGGTACACCGAAGTAAGAATGAAAAAACTTGCTGAGGAAATGTTAAAAGACATCGATAAAGAGACTGTTGATTGGCAACCCAACTATGATGAAAAGTTTCTAGAACCGAGAGTCTTACCAACAAAAGTTCCAAATCTTCTTATAAATGGATCGGCAGGTATTGCAGTTGGTATGGCAACCAACATCCCGCCACATAACCTAACAGAGATCGTAAATGGATTAAAAATTCTTTTGGATGAGCCCGATACTTCTATTGATAGTTTGATGGAAATTATTCCGGGTCCAGACTTCCCTACTGGAGCGGCTATTCACGGAACTGCTGGAATTAAATCGGCCTACCATACGGGTAAAGGAGTTATTCAAATAAGAGCGAAAGCGGATATCGAAGTTCATGGAAAGCAAGAAAGAGAACGTATTGTTATCAATGAAATTCCTTATCAAGTTAACAAGGCAAAACTAATCGAAAAAATTGCTAAGCTAGTGAATGATAAAGACATTACTGGTATCAGCGACATCAGAGATGAATCAAGTAAGCTTGGAATAAGAATTGTTATTGATATTAAGCGCGGCGAGCCTGCAAATATCATCTTGAACAAGCTCTATAAAATGACCCAACTTCAAGTATCGTTTGGTATCATTTTCCTTTCTATTCATAATGGCCAACCTAAAGTTATGAATTTGAAAGAACAGCTTCAATGCTTTATCGATCACAGACGTGAAGTTGTAATTAGACGTACGATGTACGAGCTTAAAAAGGCCAAAGCAAGAGCTCACATTTTAGAAGGTCTAAAAGTTGCTGTAGAAAATATTGATGAAATTGTTGAATTGATCAAGAAGTCTGAAGGGCCGTCACAAGCAAAATCAAAACTAATAGATAAGTACACGCTTTCTGAAATTCAAGCCCAAGCAATCCTTGACATGAGGCTTCAGAGATTGACTGGTCTTGAGCGTGATAAAATCATTGCTGATTACGAAGCGATTATGAAGGAAATTGCAAGACTTGAGGAAATTTTAGACTCAGAAGATCTGATTAGAGGAATTATTAGGGATGAATTTGAAGAGATTTTAGAGTCCTATGGAGATGAGAGAAGAACTGAAATAATCGCCAAAGCTGATGAAATTCAAATTGAAGACTTGATTGCAAATGAAGAAGTGATTGTAACCATTACTCATAAAGGTTATTTAAAAAGAATGCCTCTAGATACCTACAAGGCCCAAAAACGTGGTGGAAAAGGTGTAAAAGGCAGTGCTACTGAGGATGACTTCTTCACTAGTATCTTCACTGCTGAAACTCATGATCAATTGATGTTCTTTACTGATAAAGGAACCGTTTACACTCTTAAAGTTTATCAAATTCCAGAGGGCAGTCGAACTAGCAAAGGTAGAAACATTGTTAACCTCATTCCACTAAAGTCGGATGAAAAAGTACGCGAGATAGCAACAGTACCAAAGGACTTTGACAAACATTACCTCGTTATTGCTACTGAAAAAGGATTAATTAAAAAGTCCAAACTTTCAGAATATGCAAATGTTAAGCAGTCGGGAATTAGAGCTATTAAAGTTCAAGACGATGACTCGGTATTAAGTGTAAGAGTTACAGATGGTAAGAAAGATGTATTGATCTGCTCTTCTTCTGGAAAAATAATAAGATTTGCTGAGTCTGACTGCAGGCCTATGGGAAGAGTGGCACAAGGTGTTAAAGGTATTACCCTAAATGACGATGAAAGAGTTATTGGGATGGAAATAATTGAGGACGGCGTAGAGATTCTTAGCGTAACTGAAAAAGGTTACGGAAAGCGTTCTTCAACCTCCGAATACCGAAAACAATCACGAGGTGGAAAAGGCATTATTGCTATGAAGCTTAATGATAAAACTGGAGAAATTGTTCAAATAAAGCCGGTAAGTGAAAGTGATGATTTAATGATTATTACTAACAGTGGGCAGGTTATTAGAACAAAAATATCTGGAATTTCATTGTTAGGAAGAAACACTCAAGGTGTTCGCTTGATTAATCTTAAAGATGGCGAAGCTGTTGTAGCAGTGGAAAATATTTTAGATTCTGATGAAGAAACAGATAGCTAAATTTATCTTTTTAATATTTATGTTGTCCGGATGTGATTTCACTTCCGGGCTCCATAAAGACATATTAAAGGCTCAGGATTTAATTACAAAACAGGAATTTTCAAAGGCAGTTAAGGTCTATGAGGATATACTTAAAACAAAACCTTCAAAAACAATCCAAATAAAAATTAACTATCAGCTTGGTGAGATTTACTCTCTTTATCTAAACGACTCTAAAAAGGCATTAAGCCATCTTCAGACCATAATAGACGCCTCAAATGAGCCTCTATGGCAAAAAAACGCAATGGAAAAAATGGGGGCGATATACTTTGAGAAGTATAAGGACTATAAGAGGGCAAAAAAGGCATACAAAAGCTTAATGGATTTCTTACCAAAACTTGAAAGGCAAGAATTTTATACTTTTAGATATGCACTTTGTGAGTTTCACTTAAAAAATTACTCTCTCAGCGACAAAATATTTAAAGAATTAACCAGAACATCAGTTAACCACGTAGGAGTTGAAAGTTTCTACTATTTGGGTCTTACAAAATTTTATTTAAGAGATTGGGATTCTGCAGTAAATTTCTGGTTTGAATTTCTTAAAAGGGAAAAAAGAAAGGATAAAATCGTTCAGGCTAAATTCCTAATAGCAAATGCATATGAAAGTGCAGAAAAATTGAAAGAGGCATACAATATTTATTACTCAATTATTGGTGAGTATCCCAATCCTGAAGTTATAGAAAACAGATTAAATTCACTTTATGAACGAAGAGTTGCTAGGAAAAGATAATGGATAAAAATCTACTGGCCGTTATGGCTCTAGCACTAGCCTTGCCAAGCTCAATCCTTGCAGTTGCCGCAGTAGTTTACAAATTGATTGAACAAAATTTAGTTAGCAATATGACAGGTTTAATTATTATTCTTGCTGTCATTTTTAATATTTTCTTTCTAATGTTTAAGCATTTGAGAAAAAACAAAGATGTATCAGATGAATAAAAGTATTTATACCGTACTATCTTTGCTTAATTTTGGTGCACTTGCGTATTTAACGAACATGAAGCCTACCCTGGCAATTGTGATTTTTTATTTTGGAGTACTGGTAAACCAAATTTTTCTTGTTCTAGGTGTGAAGGCATTGATAAATGCACAGAAAAAATCTTTCCTCCTGGTGATAAAGTTTTTTGTTTTAGCAGCCGTATTTGTTTACGCAATGCAGACAATGCCCAATCACCTAATAATATGTCTTGCAACCTACATATTTCAATTGATTATTCTTGCTATTAGTATTAAAAGTGATAGTAAAAAAAATTAAGGAAATATACCGATGAAGATGTTTATAGCTTTGATTTCAGGCTTAGTTTCAACCTCTGCACTAGCTGCGGGTGGTTTCACTTGGTTGGGTGGAATTGCACATAGCCTACACATTCCCTCACATACTGTAACATACGCATTTGTATGCATGTTATTTTTAGTTGCTGGTTTTGTATACCGCGCAAAGGCTTCTTCAATAGAGGCTGGTATTGTTCCTGACAGAGGCTTTAGTTTTAGAAACGTTTTTGAGTCTTTTGGCGATTTTATGTATGACCTAGCAAAGAATATCATGGGAGAAAAAGACGCGAAAAAATATTTCACTCTTTTAATCACAATCTTCATGGTAATCTTTTTTAATAACCTAATTGGTATTATTCCAGGATTTCTTCCACCAACTGATAATTTAAACACTACCCTAGCGATGGGTATTTTTGTATTTTTGTTCTATAACTATCAAGGTATTAAGGTGCAAGGTGTTGTAGGACACATTAAGCACTTTCTAGGTCCAGTAATTGGCCTAGCACCATTAATGTTGATTATTGAATTAATCTCCCACGCCGTTAGACCTATTTCACTTGGTTTGAGGCTTAAAGGAAACATGGAAGGTGACCACTTGGTTCTTTCTATTTTTTCTGAGTTGGTTCCTTACCTTGTTCCAGTGCCATTCTATGCACTAGGGATATTCGTAAGTTTCATCCAAGCATTTGTATTTACACTATTAACAATGATTTATATCGGAACCGCTGTTGAACATCACGATCATGGTGATCATTAATTCGGTTCATTAATTTTTAAAGGAGAATAAAATGGAAGCTAACGCAATGTACGCACTATCTGCTGCTTTGGTACTAGGAATTGTTGGATTTGGTGGAGCTCTTGCTCAAGGTAAGACTGCTGCTGCTGCTCTTGAAGGAATCGCAAGAAACCCAGGTGCTCAATCAAAGATTCAAACACCAATGATTATTGGTCTTGCACTAATCGAATCACTTGTTATCTACGCTCTAGTTATCGCATTTACTTTGGCTGGAAAGATAGCTTAATAATTTTTTAAAATTTAAAAAACAAACAACCCCGTGAATGCGGGGTTTTTTTATGCCCAAGAAATAATTTCTTCCAACAAATAGCTCATTCCTTGATAGCTTGCCTTATTTTTTCCATAAAGATCGAATGCAGTGCCATGGTCAACACTAACTCTTTTGAATGGTAGACCAAGAGTTAAATTAATTCCGGTTAGCCCATTAAGACGTTTAAACGGACCAAGTGCCTGGTCATGGGAAGTAAAGATAAAAAGCGATGAATCACTCTGAGCATTAAAAAGAATGGTGTCACCAGGAATTAATCCTTTAATTTTGAGCTTTGGGAATTGTTCTTCTATACGAAGAACTTCATCCTGCAACAAGGAATCATATCCACTGATAATTCCATCCTCACCGCAGTGGGGGTTAATGCCTGCAATATAAACGTCCTTTATAGGTTTAATTGAAAGGAAATTCTTTATTGAGGCCAGCGTTCTATTGAGAAAGATATTTGGTGTTAAATGTTTTTCTATGTCTTTTAGAGCTATATGATCTGTAAGCAGTGCTACATTAAACTGTGGTGCGACAAAACTCATAACAATGTGATTGGATGGATATAATGCTCTTAGAAAGTCAGTGTATCCTTTGTAGACTCGGTTTTTACAAACGATTTGATCCTTGGAGCTTGGCAGAGTAAGAAGTACATCTTCATTTTTCATGTTCTTTAAAGCTTCATTTAGCGAATCAGTTGTCTGAGATAACTTATGATCGACGAATTTAACTTTAAGGGTGTTGGATAAAATCTTCACCTGATCATCGATTAGATTAAAAGGTAGGTTGGTTAACGTTAAACACTCGACTAGAGTTTTGCGATGACAGTATAAGATGAAGAGGGCTTGATGAGTTTTTTTAAGACAGATAAATGATTTAAAGAAAATCTCAAGGCCAACACCCCTCTCATGTCCTTGAGTTACTCGTATCATAACTAGATGTTTTCTAAGATATAGTAATTAGACTCTTCTCGCTCGAACCAGTTATCTATAATAGACTTAGAGCGGCTCATAAATAATTGGTTGTAGATTTGCTCTTTCATGTTGAGAAAATCTTTGGACTCTGTGAGATCTTTAGTTTTTACATAGAAGACATGGATAATACCGCCAATATTATATGGTCTTGTAAATGATCCTTCATTTGTATTTTTCAAGATTTTATTTAACTCTGATGGAAGGTCTTCACCGTTCAGCTTTCCACGGTCACTAGTTTCGATACTGCTTAACTCTTTAGGCAGCATTCCAGTTTTTTGGTATTCTTCCAGTATTGTCGGTAATCTCTTCGCCAATTCCGGGCTAAGTTTATTACTTTCAATAGAGAAATCAAGCAAGTGGTACTTAAATGATAAAGCAGTATTGTTGGACTTTAAATTGTAATAGTAGTTCTTAATCTCTTGATCAGTGATGTTAACTAAAGGTACGATAATGCGCGTGTTGAAGAGGTTGTACTCCATGGCATCTCTGATAAGCTCAAAATACTCATTAAAGGTTAAGCCCTTTGACTCCAGAAAGTTTAAAAGATCAGAGCGCTTAAGCCCTAAACGTCTTTCAGTTTCATTGATTCTAGACTCGACGGCATCATCGCTTATGACAAGTCCCATTTCGGAAAGCTTGTCTTTTATAATGAATTGTCTTTGAAGGAGATCTAAAACTTCTTGCTCTGAGTATTTGGACTTATTATATATGAGTGGGGAAATTTCTCTTCTGGCCTCGACTGTGCTTTTTACTCTCTGCAGTTCTGAGAGTGAGTAAACTTTCTCATTGATGACGCCGGCAATTTTGTCAATAAGTTTGGCATTGACAGCGTTGTGTGTCAAAAAAAGTATAAGAGCGCAGGAAAGAATTTTTTTCATATTTATTTCAATTTATTTTTATAGACCTTTATTTTGGCCTTCTTTCTCAAATTGTCGAAATAATTTTCAACAATCTTGTCTCTTTTAATATCATATATAATCTTCTTGTACATGTCGGTATTGATCTGTTCAGCTGTTTTCTCACCTAAGATTTTAACAATGTGGAAACCGTATTGAGTTCTAAAAGGAGCGATAATTGTATCTTTCTTTTTACCCTTAATACTTTCATAAAATTCTGGTGATAATCTTGTGTGAGGTAGATAGCCCAGATCTCCCCCATCAATGCCCGTAGACGATTGGGAGAATCTTACAGCGTAGTCAACGAAAGTATCTGGCTTTTTAACAACTTCTGAGTGAACCTTGACGGCCTTTTCAAATGCATTCTTTACATCCTCTTCTGTAGGATTTGCGGGAAGCCTAAAAAGAATATGGGCAGTACGATATTCCGGGTGATTTTTATAGTGTTGCTTTACTTCTTTATCGCTAACTTTGATTTTCTGGAGTTCTCCCTCTAGATCTTTGGAAATCTGAGCATGATACAAAATATCATTCATCTTGTTTACTACGATAGGATCTTTATGCAAATTATTTGATCTTGCTTTATCGATTCCGATGATTCTGTTAATAAGATCGTTTAGTGAAGACTCAAGTGTTACTTTCTTTTGGGCCCTTACGAACTTTAAATTGTCTTGGTGATATTTATAGAGGGTAGATTTTTTAATTTTCTTGCCATTAACAACAGCGACTACAGAGTCATCTTTCTCGTTTGCTAGAGAAAGGTTTGCAAAGATCAAACAAGCAGTAATTAGAATTCTCATTTTAATGTTCCTATGGGTGAGGTTGAACTATACCTTAGTAATAAAAACGCTAACATGGATCCATTTGCTGTGCAATATGTTTCGAAAAGTCCAGCAGAGTAGAAGGCTCAACTATTTCGGCAAATTTGCACTGAACACTAAAGTCAGGATTCATTTTATAAACTTTAGGCCGTTGCATACAGAATCCTATAACCTTATCTCTTAATGAAGTGTTTTGCTCAAGTTCATCCCTGTTAAATGACAAAGTAATGAGTTTCTTCCCCACTTTAACCTGATTGAGACTTATTTTGGATAAAGTAATACGACTCTCGAGAATAGTTATCAGATTAGTTAAACTTTCAGGATGAAGGCCATAAAGATCTTGAAGTTCTTCTGCAATCGTATCTAGAACCTCTGTCTTTGAAGCGTTAGATAATCTTTTATAATACTTTAGTCTAGTACCCGTATCAGGGATATAAGACTCTGGAATATTTGTGTGAAATGGAGTTTGCATTTCAATTAGCTGCTTATGAGAAACAGTTTCATGTTTTAACTCAGCAATGGCCTCTTGCAATAGCTCCATATAAAGTTCAAGACCAATATTACCTATATGCCCGGACTGCTCAGCACCCAAAATATCACCTGAGCCTCTAATCTCGAGATCTGAGGTTGCCAGTGAAAAACCGGCTCCAATATCTGCATAAGTTTGTAGGGCCCTTAATCTTTTGGTGGCTATGCTTGATAAGAGTCTGTCATTTGGAACCATAAAATAAGCGTAAGCTTTTTTATCTGATCGACCAATTCTACCCCTAAGTTGATGCAATTGAGATAAACCATATGTATCAGCTCTATCTACAATCATGGTATTTGCAGAGGGTATATCAATACCGGATTCGATGATGGTAGTTGAGACTAAAACATCAAACTTACGCTCATAAAAATGTGTGATCCTTTTCTCAAGTTCTTTTTCGGCCATTTGACCGTGTGCGAACATGACTTTAGCAGTGGGGGAAAGTTTTTGAATCTTGGCAGTAAACTCTTCCATGTCATGAACTTTATTATGGACTACAAATACTTGCCCACCCCTAGTTAGCTCTTTGTCTATGGCCCTTTTTAAGGTGGCAGGATCTTCTTTTATTAAATAAGTTTTAATTGATTGCCTTTTTGGCGGGGGTGTCTGAATTAATGAAAAATCTTTAATTCCTAAAAAAGACATTTGGAGCGTTCTAGGAATAGGCGTCGCAGTCATGGTTAGACAATCAATATTCTGCTTTAGAGTTTTAAGCTTTTCTTTATGTGTTACACCAAATCTCTGCTCTTCATCAATAATTAACAGACCCAAGTCTTGAAACTTAACTTTATCGGACAACAGTTTATGGGTACCCACAATAATATCAATCTTGCCAGCTTCTAGATCTTCTAGGATTTGGTTTGTTTCCTTAGGTGACTTAAACCTTGATACATAAGCAATATTAACCGGAAAGTCTTTGAATCTTTCGATCATAGTATTGTAATGCTGAAATGCGAGAACGGTTGTTGGAACGAGTACTGCAGTTTGCTTGTGATCAAGAACTGCTTTAAATGATGCACGCATGGCAATTTCAGTTTTTCCAAAGCCAACATCACCGCATATGAGCCTATCCATAGGCTTTTCACTTGTCATGTCATCTAATACATCTTGAATAGCTTTTAGTTGGTCTTCTGTTTCTTCAAAGGGAAACTTTCTTTCAAAGTCTTCATAAAGTTCATCGGGCTCTGAAAACTTAAAACCTTTCTTAAGTTCTCTTTGTGCCTGGAGCTCAATTAAATCAAAAGCAAGCTTTTTGACAGATTTGGATGCCCTTTGCTTTTCAAGATCAAATTTTTTGGACTTTAGATTTGCCACCTTTATTGTGGCCGTTGAATTAGAGTGCTTTTGAATAAGATCAAGTTTGTATACTGGTACATAAACCTTGTCTTGATCGTGATATTCTAAAACAATAAACTCGCCAACCTGTGATCCAAGCTCTACCGTCTCCATCCCTAAGTATTTTCCAATCCCATGTGCTTTATGAACTACATAGTCTCCTGGACTAAGAGAAGATAATTGATCTGCAAACACATCTTGGGTGGTTTTACTTTTCTTCTTTGCTTTTGAAACCTTGTGAATAAAGAAGTCTGACTCAGAAAGAAAATAAAGTTGTTCATTTGAGTAGACGAAACCCTCTGATAAATCAAAGTTTAGAAATTTAATATGGTTAGTGTTTACTGTTTGAAAGGCCTTTAAAACATTTTGAATCTTTTCCAAGGTTGCTTCATTTTTATATCCAATCCACACTTCCTTGGCATGTGCCTTTTCCAAGATTGTTTTAAATAATGTCTGAATAAATTCAGTTTTATTAGTTTTGGAGCTAACAATATTAGAATGACTTAGAAAGGTTTGAAGTTGCTCAATTCCTAAGGATATACTAGCTTGCTTCCCATCATTTAAATCACTACTAAAGGAAATATCATTAATAATGAATGCACCGTGATCTTGTTGAGTATATGAGAAATAGAGATCTTTTGGACTTGGAAACAATTCTTGGGAATCTTCTTCAGCTGCAGATAAATCAAATAACTCATTGTATTCTTCCATTGCCAATGTAAATGATTTAAGAGCCTCATCAAGGTTAAAAAAGTGAAAGGTGGCATTCTCTATTAATAGCCTGTAGAGACATGTAAGTTCTTCAAAAAAAAGTGAAAAAAACATAGGGAAATTTGGCGGAAAGGTATTCTCGTCAAGCTTATTAAAGTAGTTTTCTCTAATTTCACGCTTAAATTTATGATTCAAGGGAGGCCTTGGAATCTTAGATTTAAAATTGGTTATGTTGTCGGAAGAAAGGGCAAAACCTGCCATTGGGTAGATAGAGACTTCCTCCAATGGTCTATTTTTATTGGTTCTCATTGTGGAAGGATCTATCTCGTAAATTTCCTCAACCATATCGTCAAAGTAATGAAGGCGAATAGGATTGCCGGACAAAGGATAAATATCAAAGATTTCACCTTTCTTCGAGAAGGTTCCAGGTTCTTCCGTTGAAGGCATTGACTGATATCCGAGTGAAGTCAGTTTTGAGGATAAATCAAATGGACTGATAATGTCGCTTATTTCAATTTTGAAGCTTCCAATTTGAAAAAATGAATTGGATGGAACTTTAGTCATTAGAGCGTTAAAAGTAGTGACTACCAAGTATGATTCATCTGTATTATGTAATTTATTTAAACACAATAGTCTGTCGTTGAGTGCTCTTTCTGAACTAAAAGCACCACTGTATATATTTTGCCCTATATCAGGATAGTATAGAGTGGGATTATTCAACTTTACCGAAGCATAAAATCTTTCAGCTTGCTCTTCGGTCTCGAAGACATATACCTGATGTTTTTTATCACTTTTCAAAGAGCTCTTTAAGAAGTTGTCGTATATTAAATACCACTGTTCATGATTCAGTCCGTTAAGAGTGAAGTTCGAATTTGGGTTATTTCTACGGTGCTCTAAAATTTTGGCTTCAATATTTAGTTTCATTAATAAGACTTTTTTAATTCAATTTTCCATTATACACTATGGTTTGTCTCACTATAGCGGTTTAATTAAAAAGTGATAACATGGATGTTAAAAAAATTTCATTGTTCATGGGAATGATATGCTTCTTTTCCATCTTTTTCACCTTCATATTTGTTAGGCCAGAGTTCCGCTTAAAGAAGAAAATATTTTCTGAAAGCAAAAATAAATATAGAACCTATTTAATTAGTCTAACAAATGTGTTTTTAGCTGCAATCCTATTTTCCCACATCAAAGCCTACGGGCCTAAGTATGACCCATTGATTCTAATATTTATTGTAGTTTTTTTGATCTATTCAAATGCTCCAACTTTTAGGAGGAACAATGATAGAGCCATATGAGTTATTAGCTGGTGTTGTTTTAATGCTGTTTCTCCCATTTGTGGCAGCATTCTTTACATACTTGCCAAAGTTTTCTCAAGTCAAAAAAGGATTAGAGGTCATTTCAAGTGCGAACATAGCTACAAGTCGTGGATTGAATGAAAGCTTTAAGTCTAAAGACTTCGTGCCTTTTGAAGTCTTTTTAACTTATTCAACTTTAACCGCACTTTCGATTCTTTCATTCTCATTCTTATTTAGAATATATACTAACCAATTGGCCAATGCAGACTTGGAATACTTTTATACTTTTACAATGATATACGGGTTTGTGGGTATAATGCTATTTAAAATCACTAAATGCTTTAATGAGCAAAGAGTTAATCTTGCTGCAGAATTGCATGATTTGTCCCTTGTCTACACTTCGCTTTTATTAATATTCACAGGCGTAAGCTTAACTAGCCCTGAAGGTAAGACAGTGCTTTCAGAATTCTTTTTATTTATTCTGTTTCAGGTAACTCTTTATTTTTTCTTTTATCGAAACGTTCAAAATAAGAACCACTCTAATCAGTTTTACTTTAAAGTGTTCTCTTGCACTAGAATGTCACTAAACGCAAGCTTCATGACAATGCACTTACTAAAATTAAACGCTTTGTTGAAAAGTGAACTTTTTATTTTAGTGCTCTTGTTAAGTCTAATAATAGAGATCTTTTTGAATATCATAAACTTCGAAACCATTTTGATTAAGTCCCGTTTAATAAATGAAAAACTTGATAAACTTATAGTGTGTGTCTTGGCGGTCACTGTTAGTTTAAAGGCGTTAAATGTTTGAACAGGTAATCGGTGCTTTTATTCTCATTTTCGGCCTTATTTCTTATTTAGTTAGAACACATCGTGTTGTGTTGTTTTCAGATATGATTTTGAGCTTTTGCGTTCTTGCTTTACTGGTGCGAAAATTGGAACTGGGTACTGCTTTGGCGATTTTCATAATTATAACAACTTTTCACATGACTTACTTCGTTGCCCGTAAAAAAGAAATAAAACTTTCGAGGGTAGCTGCAAAAAACAAATATATTAAGCTAGGTGTAAGTATTTTTTCTGGTTTACTATTTATTATTATGGTCCACCTAGTCTATACAGTACCTAGCTTGCCTGTGTGGTGGGAACTAGCTCAAAAAGATAAATATAATATCTTAATGTCGATCTTTCTTTTAATGGTATTTCTAAAAAGGGGGAAAGAATGGACTTAGTTCTCTACTCGTTTCTCTTTTTATCGTTTCTAAATTTTTTTGGAACTAGACTTGTATTGAATAGGTATAAAGCAATTATTTATTTTAGTCTTTCTATAGTTACACTTACATTGAGGAAGGAAGGATCGGACTTTGGGTCAAATGAAGCATTGTTGTACTTTTTCACCGCAACTGCATTATCTGCTATTGGCGGTTTGTATATATATCTATTTAAATACCAAAATGAAAACCCAGAAGACTTAAATGATTTTGACGATTAGTTTACTTGTAGCCCTTCTCTTAACCAGGTTAAAAAAACATGAATTCATCATATCCGGATTCTATTTTTTGGGATTCCCACTAGGTCTTTATTTAGAGCAATCCTATCTTTATAAAAAGGAAATAGACTTTGAGTTCTATTTTCTCAGCTCAACAGCTTTAGTCATGTCATCTGTAGCATTTTACAAGCATTATAAATCTAAAATTTTCAATGTTGACTATACTGTACCTGTGATTCTATTCTTGGGATTTTGTTCAATGCAAACAATTACCTTTTATTTGATTAGTGTAATATCTCTTTATCTTTTCTTCATCCAAAAGCAAAATATGGTTAAAAAACAAGATCTCAATAACCATTGGGCACTTTACTTTGTACTCCTAACGATTGTTAAGCTTGTAAGTGATGGCTCTCTAGGGTCTTTTGAATATTCTAAAATTCTCTTGTTGGGGATTCTGACTTTGGGATTTCTTCATAATGCTTTCCTTAACAGGTTAGAGAATCTACTCATTAATCTCTCATTTATTCTTTTGGCATTGACCGCTGAAATCAGTCTATTAAGTTTCATGATTTTCGTCTGGATCATAATTAATATGTTTCTCGTAATTAAAATGACCCCAGCTTTAAAGGAGAATATACTTCAAAGGCATCATGCTTTTAAGCTTCTTGATAATTTAGGTTCATACCTAGAGCTGAAATCGAGCTTTAAACCCTATCCTCTTAAACAGGAAATCAAACATAATAGAATCTCTGCTCCAGTGAGATTCACAGAGTCTGAGGATGGAGAAAATATTCACTTAATCACCCTGAGGTTTGTAAGTTATGTTTCAATAACCCTACTTGTTATTATGTGGTGGGGTCATTAATGTTAAATTTGATTTTTATCATTGGCAGCGTAGTTCTGTATGTACAGCCTTTTAAAAAGCCTAACCTAATTTTCACTCTAGGCATAGCTGTCACTTCACTGATAATGTTCTTTGTACTTGGAAATCCCACTGGTATCACATTGAATTTTGACGGGCTCCTTCATGATGCAGTTATCAATAAGAGCCACTATGCTTTATATTTCACTTTAGTGATGGTGTTGACCTTTGCATTTTCGCCGAAGAACAAATCTACTATCGGAGTATCATTTTTAGCTCCATTAGCACTATTGAATCCAACAACTTTAAGCTTGAGTTTTATTCTATTTTTGGGTGATGCTTTAAACGTCGCAATTTCATCACGTGTATCTAAATTTCTATACTCCTCAGTTTTTGGTTTAATATTGGCCAACAAAGTTTACGACTTTGACCATGGTGCTTCGGCCTTGGTATATTTTTTAGCCTTTATATTAAGTCTGTTTGCTCTTTTTAATAATTCAAGGTTCTTACGTGATGGAGGAGAAGTCAAAGCTCTATTTAGCGCGCTTGTAATTCCTATTTTAATTCTAGATTTGGCGAATAAACTAAGCTTTTCCCTTACCCCAATTGTTATTTTGGTGAGTGGCCTAATTTTGAACATGGCCTGGTTACTAGCTAGAAAAAGTATTTGTTTTTATACTGCTTTAGCGTCACTGGGAAGTTTTTTATTTTTGACACATGAATTTAATTCATTTGCAGCAATAACCTTACCATTCCTGGTAACATTCCATTGGATGAATCTTAGGATGGAGCCACCTAGGATAGTTAAAAACTATAGTTTCTTCCTAGTAAGATTAATTCTTTGTAGTTTTGGCTTTTTAGTATTTTCATTAGTGGCTCAATGGAGCTTAGCTGTATTTCTTTTGCTTTTATTACTTTTTATGGGTGCCAGTACTTTTATCACAAAGAATACAGCTATTTATTCTCAGTATTTTTACAAGAGATCTTTGGTCGTTATTTTGGGGGCTAGTATTTCAGTCTCCATATTCTTTGTAAGGAGTTTGGTATAATGGAATTGTCTATAATTAATATACTCCTAGCATTTAATTGTGGTATGGCAGCACTCCTTAGAGGGTTCAAGGGGTTATACACGAACGCAATTGGTCTAGCGACTATTCTAATTTTTATGGTTTATATCGCTTTGAACCAATGGCAAGAAAATATCATTATGATTGTGGCATGTGGCGTGGGAATTTCTTGTTTTCTACATGAATTATTGAAAAAAGAAAATTCAACAAATCCAGAGCTTAATATTTTCATGGGCTTTATTCCATTGCTCCTAGCCTCTTCCACAAATATCCTCTCATTCTTTATTTATTTATTTATTTTTGAAGTCTTTAAAGACCTATTATTTTGGAGAGGAAGCGAAATAGAACTGAAGTGGCTTAAAAGGCGGCAGTATTTAAATAGCTTGAAGTATTTACTTATTTGTCTTTCTCTATTTGCGGGAATATTAGTATTTGGGCAAATAGATTTTCCCTCAAAAGTAGTACCCTCAAAACACGCTTTAGTCGTTTTAGCCCTTTGGAGTTTTCTAAGTTTTTCATATGCTGGTATTTTTGAAGGAGCTAAAGACACCGTAAGAAACATTAATACTGCCTTTAAATTTAACCCGTGCATATTTATTGCAACTACGCAGTATTTTATTCCCTTGAGTATTATAGTTAAAATTAAAGAGTTCATGATGAATATGGATTTTGATCTATACCAGACCGGAATCCAATTAACTTCCACATTGGCCTTGCTCACTATTTTGTTTAGTATATTCAAGTCAGGAAGAAAAGGAAGTAGGACTAATGTCTATAGTCATTTTATATTTTTGATTTCTAGTCCTCTATTTCTTTTTGTAGACAGTTTCACAGTAACAGACTACTTATGTATAAATCTATTTTCTGGAATGCTGAGCTACGGTCTTGTTATCTTTAGCTTTGCGCCTTTTCAAAGGACAGGGAGACTTCTTATTACCCCAGGTCCGTTTTCGCCAATATATATCTACATTGTAATCGAAACTATTAATTATTCAGGTCCTCAAAATGCCTGGATTAAGTCTCTATCGTTTTTAGGCTTTATATTGATTTATAACCTAAAACTTGAACAATCATCTCCACTATTGTCTTGTAATAAATTAAAGGACTTGGCTCCTGTGGCAGGGCTAGCCCTGTTTGTATCTATTCTGTTTGTTGTTAGAATAGCATTATGAAAAAGTACCGAATCCGCCTCCTTGATAAAAGGGTAATAGGTCCATTTACAGCAAAGGAAATTGAGATCTTGTTAAATAAGAGAAGGATCACTGGCGATGAAGATTTTCAGGAATTTCCTACAGGAGATTGGGCCTCTCTGAGTATGCTTCCAAATTTGGAACAACAACTATCAGGCAATATGGAAGATGATCCAACATTTGTTAGGAAGTTGAGTGATATTGGCTTTAACTCAAACGGTGTAGATTTAAAATTCCCTAAGGAGTTTGAGTTTGAAAGTGATTTAACATCTATGACACCGATTAGTGCATCTGATGAGCCAAAGCCCTCTGATAGTAAAAGTAATAATGATGAGCCGGAAGCTGAAAGAACTGAGCTTGCACGATTAACTCCTGCTACAGAAATGTCGGATTCGGATAAAACAATTATAAATCCGGCCACAATTGACTTTTTAAAAAAGGAAAAAGAGAAAGAAGCTGAGAGAAAGAAGCTTGAAGAGCAACTTAAGGAAAGAGAAACAGAAAACGAAGAAAAGAAGATTAATTATGAGCAAGACGCCACAGAGATATTTTCTCTAAAAGAATTTAAAGACAATATTTCAAAAGAGGTTTTAAATAGTGAGCAAGAACTAGAAGAAGAAGTTTTTAACCGAATTGACAAAGAGGAAAAAAAGCAACAAAAGTCATTAAAACAGCCCGAGAATGTTCTGGTAGAAAAAAGTTCAAATAAAAAAAAACCAATATTCATAATTGTTGCGGCCCTGTTATTAGTTGTAATTTTGTTACCTGAGCAAAAAGAGACAAAATCAAACAAGGAATTGGTTTTATCTTACCCAGATATAGAATTTCCCCAACAGTATGAGACACCTGACAAAATAAAGGCACAAACATTATTTAAAAAAGGAATGGTGGAATATCAAAATGGTGATTATAAGTCTAAATTAAAGGCATCAAAATTATTTAAAGCTTCTGTTGAAAATAGCTTTAAAAACAATCCTGCGTCATCATGGCTTATTTTAGTATATTCAGAACTTCTACCCCACTCTAAAAATAAAAGTTACGATGCAAATAGAATTTTTAAGTTAATTCAAATTTTCAATTCTAAATCATCAAAAGACCCAACGCTTGTTGCAGGCATGGCCTTGTTTTATCTGAATATTGGAAAGTCCGAAGCTGCTGTTAAGGTTGTTGAGAAGTTCAATGCTATCGAATCAAATAAACCAACAATAGAATTATTTTCTGTTTATTTAAAGTCTTTACTGCAAAGTGGTGATGCTTTAAAGGCAAAGTCAGTAGAGAAAAGACTTAAGGCCGTACAAAAGAAAAGTCTTTTAGTTTATCAGAACTTATTTGATTATTATAAATTCAAAAATGAACTGGAGCAGGCAGCAAATATAATTGTAGAGGCCGAGGCAAAAGGTCACAAAGAAACAGGTTTACTACTAAGAAAGGCACATCTGTTTTTATATAATGAAGACTTTAATTCTTTGGAGGCCTTATTAAAAATAATTTCCCAAAGAAGAGCTGAAAATTCAAAGTTATATTATTCAAAGTTTTTGGAATATCGTGCGTTGTTAGAGTCAAGCCAAAACAAACCCGATAGGGCCCTAGCTTCTTTTAAGAAAGCTTTAGAAGTAAATGAGTCACTAGAACTGAGGTCAAGACTCGCATCACTTGAAGCAAATTCAACAAGTGAGGTGAACATACTTATTAACGAAAGTAAGGCTGTGAAACTTATCTCTGACTCTAAGGCTCATATTGCTAAAGGGAACTTTAAATACGCATTTAAAGATGCATTGGAAGCCTCGAGACTTGCTCCAAATTACTTACCTGCCCAACTACACTTAGCGAGCCTTCAAATAAAAAAGAGTTTCTACAACGAAGCTCTTATTTCTTTGGAAAAGCTCTACGATAAGTATCCTCAAAATTCGCAAGTCGTGTTCAAACTTATTGACGCATACATTGAAGCCTACAAATTTCAAAAAGCAAAAAAAATGATCAATATTATTTCTGCATCTGATATGAAGAGTGAGCCGGAATATTACTCTAAGAATGCAAAGTACTACGTTTTTAAAGATGATTTTATTCATGCAGTAGCTTGGTTGCAAAAAGCAATTAATATTAATCCCCTAGATGATTACAACACTTTTGAATTGGCAAAATTATTTATTAGATATCGAAAGTACGATAAGGCAAAAGTTTTATTAAATAAGGTTATGGATTTAGATCCGGCCAATGTCGAGTATCGTGTAGCATATGGAGAGATTGTTTATGAGCAAGAGGGAGCTAATTCAGCAATTGGTTATCTATACGATGTGCTAAAGGACTTTAAAGACAACAGTAAAATTTTGGGTGCTATTGGTATTTACTACTACAGAAGCGGTCAAATAAAGATGTTTGAAACGACAAAAGAAAAGCTTTTAAAACTACCAAACACAGACGGCTCGCTTTTTGAGTTTTTAATTAAAGCTGCTAAGCTTGACCAAAACTACGAAGCGGTTGTTGAATACTCAAATGAACTATTAAAAATAAGACCTGAAGATTTACAAACAAGAATGTTCTTAGGCCAAGTATATATGGAACTTTCCAAATACAAAGAGGCCCTTGAGCAATTCAGTCTCATCAAATCAAGGCTTAAAACATATCCAAAGCTTCAATTTTTTATGAGTAAACTTTATCTTTTAACTGATAATGTTGAAAAAGCAAAGGAACTAGCAAACGGAGAGATCAAAGGTAATCCTGGTTCTACACATGGCTATGTACTTTTAGGTGATATACTTAGAAAAGAAGGAAAGTTTAACGAAGCGGAAAAACACTATAAAAAGGCACAAAAAATTGATCCAAAAAATGTCGACGTGCTTGTAGGTCTGGCCTACATTAACTTTGTTAAAAGCCAATATGAGATTGCCCTTGATCTATTCATCAAAGCAAAAAGGCTTGACCCTGGTAGAGCTGAAACCTATAAATTACTTGGTGATGTTTATAGAAAAATTGCACAAAGCTCATTGGCAATTGAGTCGTATAAAATGTTTCTTGAGCTTTCTCCAAACACAAGATATAAAAAAGACCTTCAAAATTACATTCGAATGATGCAGTGAGGACCCCAAAATGTTGGATATTAAATTTATTGAATCAAATTTGAACACAGTTAAAGAAAACTTAGCCAAAAGAAATTTTGATATAGAAGAAATTGATAAGATTGTTCTATTGAATACTTCAAGAAAAGAACTAACAACCCAAGTTGAAAACACTCAGGCTCAAATTAAGTCTCTTTCTAAAGAGATTGGAATGAAGAAGAAGTCCGGTGAAAATGCTGATACTTTAATGAGTGAGGTTCAAACTCTTAAAGCGTCAATTGAGGCTCAAAACGTAAAACTGGAACAAGTTAAAGAAGACCTTCAGCAAAAATTGGCAAGTGTGCCAAACCTTCTCGAAGAGGATACACCTGTTGGATCTGATGAAAACGACAATGTAGAGGTTAATAAATGGGGTGATCCGAAAAATTTTAACTTCGAGCCAAAGGATCATGCTGACTTAGGTGAGAACCTAGGAATGCTTGATTTTGAGACAGCTGCAAAGCTTACAGGGTCTAGATTTGTAGTTTATAAAGGTCAACTTGCAAGACTTGAAAGAGCAATTGCAAACTATATGTTGGATTTTCACTTAGATAACGGATATGAAGAAATTATTCCTCCTCTAATTGTAAATGACCAAACCCTTTATGGAACAGGTCAGTTACCTAAGTTTGGTGAGGACCTATTTAAAATTGATGGCCGTCCTTGGTACCTCATACCAACGGCTGAAGTCCCGGTAACTAATCTGAAAGCCGGTGAGATTTTTGATCCATCAGAGTTTCCAATGAGATATGTGGCCTACACCCCATGTTTTAGGAGTGAAGCAGGTTCATATGGCAGAGACACAAGAGGTCTTATTAGAATGCACCAGTTTAACAAAGTTGAAATGGTAAATATCATGCACCCAGAGGAATCTGAAAAGGCACTTACCGATATGGTTAGAAGTGCAGAGCAAATCCTTGAAAATCTAAAATTGCCATACCGCACAGTAAGGCTTTGTTCTGGTGATATTGGCTTTGGGGCCAGAAAAACATTTGATTTGGAAGTTTGGGTTCCAAGCCAGAAGAAATACCGTGAAATCTCTTCTTGCTCAAATTGTGGGGATTTCCAGGCAAGAAGAGCAAATATTAGATTTAAGAAGCAAGGCGAAAAGCCTTCATTTGCCCACACTTTAAATGGTTCAGGTCTCGCAGTTGGCAGGACTTTAGTTGCAATTCTAGAGAATTACCAACAAGAAGACGGCACGATTGAGGTGCCGGAAGTTCTTAGACCGTACATGGGTGGTGTGGAAGTAATTGCACCTAAATAAATTATTGATTTCTTATAGCTTTGCTATTATATTTTACACTACGTTTTTATGGAAGTGTGTCCGAGTGGTCGAAGGAGGCAGTTTTGAAAACTGTTGAAGGTTTGCGCCTTCCGGGGGTTCGAATCCCTCCACTTCCGCCATATTAATGTAACTCATGGAGACGTGGGTGAGTGGCTGAAACCAGGCCCTTGCTAAGGGTCCGAACGTTCTGCGTTCCGCGAGTTCGAATCTCGCCGTCTCCGCCATTTTTTATAAGCCCTTAATTTTACTTCGATTTTAAGGGCTTATTTTTTTGCACAGTCCTTGCACAGTTTTAGACCAAAATTTTGACTCCATTCACTCTACTTTTAGAACCTCTGCCACAGCATTCAGCGCTGTGAGTTGAGAGCTTTGACTTAGTCCCGCATAGTGCTCTGCTTGGCGTACACTTTTGTGTCCTGTTAGGGATTGTACGGCATCAATACTACCGGATAGCTCCCGTGCAATTGATGCCATGCTGTGCCTTAAAGTGTGTGTGCCGGAAAAATCAAGCCCAGCCTTTTTAAAGGCCTTGTTGTAGTGATGCTGAATTTGCCGATATTTAAGTGGCTCCCCTTCTATGTGAAAAACATAAGGGTGTGGGTCTCCGTTAGAGAGACGCCGCACAAATATGTCATAAAGAGGCTTAATAATACGCACATACTTTACATCATTATTTTTTGTGTAAGGCTTTAGCTCAACGAAAAGCTTATTCTTATCCCAAACGACAACGTCTTTTATAAGGAGTACCCCTTCAGTCAAATCAATACTTCGGGTTTGAAGGCCAGCAATTTCGCTTACCCTTGCACAGCTAAAGAATTGAGTAATCGCAAAATCCCTAAAGAAGTTGCTTTCAAAAGCGTTAAAAAACTTCTGAACTTGCTGCACGGACATTCTTCGATTTTTTGGAATGGCCTTTCGAATTCGACCCAATTGTTTATGAAATTTTGTGAGGGGAACAATAAATTTGTAATCCTTAAAGTCTCTGTACCAATTAAAAATAGCTTTGTACTCTTTGATTTCTAGATCAAAAGAAAGCCGCTTTTTACTATTGGCGTACTCTTTTTTCTTTTCAAGAATTAGCTTTTTGAAAAATTCGGCGGTGATATCCTCCATGTGAACGTCTTTTAACTCTGCGTAAAAAACTTGAAGCCTGCTCGTTTTCACTTCGATAGAGGCGAACTCAAGGTCGGAAAACCGAATTTCTTTATACTCTTCAAAAACTTCAGAAAACTTTGGTGTTAACTTCTTTTTGACTTCCATTAATTCAGGAGAAAAAGTGTAGAGCCAACGCTTGGCTTCACCTATACGGCAAAAGTCCTTCGAGTATTGAACTCCGTCAATTGTTTTGTACGCTTGGTACTTTCCTGTTTTTAAATCTTTGCGGACATTTTTATGTCCTGGCAGTTTCTTGTATCTATTCATAAATTACCCTCCAGTAACCAGTTTTGGATTTCTTGAGGAATGAAATAGCGAAACTTGCCTTTCTTGATGCTGGGTATTTGACCCAATCGCGCCTTTTCATAGATCGTCTTTATAGAGCAATCAAGGTAGGCCGCGACATGCTTTACTTTCCATATTTTCTTGTCAAAGAGCGAGCACGAACCCATAAGGTCCATGCCTATATTATTATCCATCATATCATAATCCCAATTGTTTATAACCGACCGTCCGTTTTTTATACCCCTATACTTTTAATACTCCCTTAACCTCCTCTTTTTCTTATTCCTCATTCCCTTCTTACTCATCATCCATCTCATCCTCTTTCCCTTACACGCCACGATTACTCCGATCCTCCACACCTTGTCCCTAGCTGAATTTGACTACCTATCTCGAAATTATGTGAGAGAGAGGTAGTCAAATTCGGCGAGTGGGCAAGTCTTTAAAAATAAACGTAAAAATCGTGGCGTGATTTTTACGCATAAACACATTCAACAAGGTTTCAACCGAGGTTCAACTTTGAGCGAACACTCCGTCTGATTCCAAAACTTCCTTAAAATTAGTGAGCTTTCCCTGAAAAAAACAAGGTGATTGCATCAGCGAAAACGTATTGTTTTTAATCTCTGGTTCCAATAAAAGAATTGCTTTGTCCTGAAAGCGTTTCTTTATTAGCGGGTTTCTGTTTTCATCCAATTCATCCATCCTTTTCTTATAGGCCTTAAATACCGGAGGCTTTTGGAAAACATACAGAACTCGCTCAAACTCTTCTGAGCGCAGGTACTTTAAAAACTTTTCTTCTATGCGATAACTTGCTTTCTGCGTGAGCTCAATTTCCACAGCAAGCTTGGACTTGCCGCATTTAAGCATGCAGTCTGGTCTTGTTGTAGCCCCCGCTTCTTTAAGGTTAAGTCCTCCAAAATCAAAGCGGCCAAGACCAAGCAGATAACTGAAGACATTCACACAAATTAGATCATGCAAAAGAACGTCTTTATTAATAGGCCATGACTTTTCCAGTCCTGCTCCCTTCAGTCCCTTCTCCGTTAAGTAGAGATTTTTCCTGTAGCCTTGATAATAAATGGAGCCTACGTAGTTCAACCTTTCAAGCTTGCTCACCATTTTGGCGAAAGCCTGATATGAAAACTTATATTCAACCTTGTCCAATAAGCTTCTGAGCTCCAAAATTCTCCACCGCCCTAAAGTCTGAATAATGTCCTCATAGGTTCCTGAATAAAGAAATGTCTCTCTCAATAATTACCTCCTCTAATAACTTAATAACTGTTTACGCGTTTCGAGCACCTTGACGGCTGCTCTTTGAAAATAAAAAAGACCTCCTATTGCTGTGAGCTTTAGAACAATTAAAAGCACTCGCCAAAGCTCTAGTTGATAAATGCATGTGTAGATAAGTTCGCTGATAAAAGATAAAAATAGGACGGGGTAGGCAATTTGCTTAAACCACTTAAAAAGACACAAGTGATCTTGAGCGACTTTAAGCTTTTTTAAACCGTAATTTGCTGCCTCCACACTCAAGTCGATTTTATTCACTGAAACATTTGATCGTATTTGAAATAGAGAAAAAGCAAAGAGCACCAGAAGTGCAGGAAGAGTGAAGATGTATTCCCAATATTTTAAAAGACAAAGCTGAATGCCGAACCAAAACAAAATTAACAGCGGCAAGAAAAAGTTTTCTAAAAAGACTTTTTGCTTCCAAAGAACTCGATCCACTTCGAGGTTAAATGCGATGTATTGTGCATCGTTTTCATAGGCTTTTTTAGAAGCCTTGCCCATATCAGTTAATAGCTCGTCTAAGTATTTACTTCTTTCAGACACTAACTTTCCTTTGTTGAACTTGTGTCTTACTAGTCAAAAAGCGTGCCAAAAGTAGAGAGTATGGGTTTTGAATAATTTCAATAGGATAGGCTAAGGCAGAAAAAGCGGAATTATTATAATGATAATTCGCGATTATCATTATGATAATTTTTCAAATTTAGAGTCATTCCCTTATTAGAGAAAATTAATACGTGTGAAGGTTTTTCATACCTATTGTTTTTAAAATGGAACCGCGCGTCTTTTTGTGGCAAGTTCGTTTTCATTGAATACAGCGACGCCATATATGCGTTAAAGAATGGTTCAGAAAGATATGCTTTTCTAACCACGAATAGAAAGACAAAGAAATGGAGTGAACCCCATCGACTGGACACTCTAGGCAATAGTTTCTGAACAAGACCAACTTAGCTTCTCA
>PBFR01000013.1 GCA_002718735.1 Halobacteriovoraceae bacterium
AACTGAAATCAGTCGCTCGAACTGGTCTCTCATTGGGCTTCTTTAAGAATCGCCCACCATTAACTTTCTAGATCCCGATTATTCTCCTGTTATTTTCTGTAATGGAAATGAGACTTAGGCGAAATGAAGTTTGATAAGTATTGGAAACTGTTTGTTAGTAAAATTGATTAGTTGAAATAAAAAAAGCCAGTTGTTGGAAACTGGCTTTTTATAAATGGGGTGGACGATGGGACTCGAACCCACGACAAACAGAACCACAATCTGCTGCTCTACCAACTGAACTACGCCCACCACAATAAATTCAGTTCTAGTTTTATAAGTATCTTTTGGCATTTAGTCAATTGGAAATTGTTTGTTTTGCTTTGCGTTGTAGTTTTTACTTGTTGATTTAAGCGCTTGATTTTCAAACTCTATTTTGACGAGTGGCATCTTTTTAGCTTAAACTTGTCTAATATAATCATTCTACAAAAATGTAAGAGGGAGTTTATGAAAAGAATTATTTTAGCTGTTGCCATGATGGTTTCTACTGCTAGTTTTGCTACAACTGTTGGCCTTTCTACTCATCCATTCACTATGAATAAAAGCGTTGTGACTACAGAGTTTAATTCTTACCTGTCGTCTGGCGATGGTATGGGAATTACTGCCAAGTATTTTCAGAGAGTTAACAGTCGCGTTAACTTTGACGCTGGTTTCGGTGTGACTGACGGTGACAGGGCAAATAGACTTTTTGCTGGTGCAGATTATGAACTTTTTCCTGATTACGGAAGACAGCCAAGAGTTTCAATTAAGTCACTTCTTGAAACAAACGAAGTAGACGGAGATAGAATTAACTCCTTGGGATTTGCTCCAACCCTTTCTAAAGGCTTCTCTATTTATGGAAAGGAAGCGTTTCCATTCGTTGCTCTTCCAATGAGCGTTGGCCTAAACACAAACGAAGGGACCTATGAAACAATTACAGCCCTTTCAGCTGGTATCACTGGAAGACTACCTGTTAGAGGTTTTGAAAGCCTAGTGGGCAATATTGAGACAAACTTTAACCTAAGAAACAGCTATACGGCCCTAGTAATGGGTCTATCAATGCCTCTACAATAAAAATATGAAAATAGTATTTTCCGACTTCGACGGCACCCTCACTGTAAACGGTAAATTGGGTGCCGTTTTTTTTGAGCTTCTTGATATAATAGAAAAAAACAACTCTGAGCTTGTAATCGTTTCCGGTCGAAGCTTATCGTGGGGACATTTTCTCTTAACTCACTTTCCTCTAAAGCATGCCATCATGGAAGGCGGGGGAGTTATTCTTACTAAAAATGTGGACGGTGTTATATCCGAAGAGTTTTTGGTTAGTGAAGGTGAACTTCAAAGGCTGCAGGATCTGACAGTCAAACTTCAAAGAGATGTACCTGAGACTATTCTAAGTGTAGACAGTTTTGGACGAAAGTCGGATCGAGCAATTGAATTCCCTCAAATGAAACAATCTGATGTGGAAAAGGCAGAAAGTTATTTATTAAAAGAGAAGGCCAACTTCTCAAGAAGTAATGTTCATGTGAACTTTTGGTATGGAGATATATCAAAGAACTATGCAGTGAACTACTTTCTTAAAAACTATTGCCCACATCTAAAAATTGAAGAAACTATCTTTTACGGTGATTCTCTAAATGATGAGTCTATGTTTGAGAGCTTTCCAAACACTGTTGGCGTCTCAAATATTATTAGTGTCTTGGATGAGCTTTACCACAAGCCGAAAATTATTTTGGAAGGAAAAGAAAACGCCGGCGCATTTGGTGTTTTAAACCACCTTAAAGAAATCTTTAATCAGAGCATCGATTTTTAGATTTAAACCATCAATACTTAAAGACTCAAAATTCTTCTCAATCCAGGGAATAAAGTCATTAGGAATTTTAGTTTCCAATAGTAGAGAGTCGTTCTCGCTAGGGTAGGCCATTACCAATGCCATCGCGTGAAGGGCATGTCTTGAGATTTGCATTAAATCATGATCCTGCTCTGTGGCGACTCCATCTTTGAATCGTCCAAAAACACTTGGGTCACCACTGTAGAGTTTGTCGCCAATTAATGGCAGGCCGTAGTGGGCGGCATGAGCGCGAATTTGATGTTGTCTGCCTGTTTTGGGAAATGCAAGCCCCAGCAAGTATTTTTCATTCTCCTCAACTTTTAAGAATGTTGTTTTTGCTTTTTTACCTTTAGTTGATTTTTCATCATAGCAGTGGACATAAAGCCTTGGGACAAAGTCATCTTCTTGTCCTAAGCGTTCGTTGGCAACAAAGGGAAATTCATTTTCTTGTCTTTTATGTGCCATGAAAAAATAGCATTTTTGAACTTTTTCTTTTTCAAATAGTTCTCCACAAAGTTGTGCGGCCTTCGGATTTTTTCCAAGTAGGAGAGCTCCACTTGTTTCTCGGTCAAGACGATGTATGGAGTGAATAGTCTTATTATACTTTGTTTCCAAATAGACGGTTGCACAGTTAAAAAGCCTTTTCCCTGTGGGGTGGGTGGTCATGTAGGCCGGCTTAGATATTGCCACAAGGTTTTCGTCTTCAAAAATAATATCAGGTACTAGATCGAGTTCTAACTTTTCACCTCGCCAGTACTCGTCTTCAAGATCACCCCTTGGTGTGCTGACAGTAATTTTCTCCCCCTCATACACCTTTACGCTAGGCTTGTGGGGGAAAGGACGATTGTGAATTCTAACCTGTCCTATTTGGATTTTCTTCTTTATCTGTTGTCTTGAAAAGCTAGCTAGATAGTCCATTAGGAACTGATCAAGCCTTAGGCCAGTTTGGTCTTCTTCAACTTCCAAAATGGCCTCAAATAGCTCTGATGTGAATTTTTTCTTTATTTCGCCCATAATCTATTGGGCGGTATCATATCTCTTTTTTAACAGGTGTTTCAAACAGTTTATGGCACCTCTTTTAGTGTAGCCATGGTTTGTATGCAACTGCTCAAGAATAACTTCGATTTCGGCCCTTCCCTCATCGGAGAGTCCAGACTTCTTAGGCTCTTCGTCATCGGAGTTAATCTCACTTAAATAGTACACCAAATTCTTTCCAACATTTTGGATTATCTTTCTCTGCTCGTTTCTGAACGACTCTTTGAGCTGCTTGGTAATGGTGTCTAGCACTTCGCTATACACTATTTCCTTACCAGGGTTATCAAGTGAGAATGCTCCTAATTTAGAAAGAATGTGGGATCTAAATGTCTCAGGATCTTCTTTTAAATGAATGTTGGATTCAAACTCTTTAATAAAGTACTTGTCTGGATCTTCAAATTTTCCAATTACCGGATTCTTAATTTTCTCGCCTTTGATCAAGGCATTGATGTGCAATACATACTTTGAGATATAGTCCTCGTAAGATCTATTGTCCACAAGCCCTAGGGAGTCACGAAGTTCAATGTCAAATTGGTTTAAAAAGTGCTGCTCTACAAGGTAGAGAAACTTTTTGGAATTATGATAATCCCCTTGAGCACCAATATTTAAAAATTCATGTTCACTTTTCTTCTCACTTACTTCTTTAAGATAATCTAGTACCTCAATGAAAGTAATGTGCTCATGCAGTAGGGAGAGCTCATAGATGAACTGCTTGACCTCTCTTGGAGAGATTCCAAACTTTCCTTCATACATTTGATCATTTTCAAATTCCGAGCAAATGGCCTCAACACCTGGCCTTAAGATCTGCTGCTCTTCCTGGCTTAGATATTCTGGAACTAGGTTGTCCGCAATTAACAAAGATTTTTCCAAGGGGGTAAGCTTCTCAGCAATCTCACCTAAGCGTTTGTCTTGGTAGTTTTTGCTCTGAGGATGGCGCATTCTTGTCATTACAGACCACAAGCATAGAGTTTCCAAGGAATGTGGCTCAAACTTGGTTTTATCTCTTACATTTGCAACTTGATCTAGATAGATATTCTTCTCATCTTCATAGTTAAGCAGGTAGGGTACTCTCAAAAAGCTGAATCGACCTTTGAAGGAGCTGAAGTCTGGGTGTTGCTTAAATGCATTAAAGTGTACTTCGTTGCTGCTGCCAATGAAGAATATATCAAGCTCAGTAAGTATTCCCTGAAGGTTTATTGTCTTAGTTTCCATTGTCATTAAAAGGTACTTAAATGTATCCAATGGCCTTTTTAAAAGGTCAGAAAATTCCAAAATACCCCTGTTTGCAAGAATTACTTCACCATTCATGCTAAATAGGTTTAGTGACTGAAGGCTTGGAGGTAAACTTGCGAGCCTTTTGTCCATTGTTATTTGCTGCAATTTTGCGTCGACGTGCAGCTGAGGTTCTATTGTTGATGCTGCCACAGAATATCTTTTGTCGATATTAAATCTCTCTACGCGAATGTGTTTTAGAACATCTTCAAAAGAGCCTTTGTAATTTTTTAGAAGGGCATCAAAGATTAAACGATTTCTTTTAGATAAATCCCCATTATAAAGATAGCTCAACTGAATAGACTCAAGCTTTTCTGGCTCGTCTGCAAGAAGCTTATCTATAAGTTTCTGTCTAGTTCTTAGAGGTATAAGAAGAAGCGGATGATCTTTTAGTTCTGAGACTAAAATTGCGCTTATTTCAGAGTCCTCCAAGTGTGCAAATGATTGTAAATGCTTATCAACTTGCTTGGAGCTTAGCCCTAAACTACCCTTAACATAAGTATCTATCGGAAATATCCAACTGAAGGTGTATAATGCACCACTGTCAGTGTGGGAGTACTCCTCAGCTGTTCTCATTATTTTTTTTACAAGTGAGGTTTTTGAAGAGCCATTTGGGCCAACAAGTAAAATGAACTTATTGTTGAAGCCTTCTTCGTTGAAATTTACAAGGTTTTGATAAATTTTTTCCTGAGCTCTCTTCTGGCCAGCTACTGGAGGGGAGTTTGGATGATTCTTCCTAAAGAGACTAAAGCTTCCATCTTCATCTTTTCCATAGAAGTCAAACATGTCTTTTAAGTACATGCTGGAAGTTCTAAGCTCCCTTGAAGGGTTTCGCTCGAATATTTCCATATACTCGTTGAAAGAAAATATCTGATCGAATTTTTCTTCTTCTTTGTTTACTTCCTCTAACCAATCCATATACACTTCCTAATATGTTCAAAAGGTCCACTTCCAGTATAACAAATCTAAAAAAATTATCAGTCATTATTGTTTCGCTGGCGATCCTTGCCTCGGTATTTATTGGATCCTTTAAGTCGGACAATTTTGTCAAAAGATCTGATCAGGCCGAGGGAATTGGGCAATTTGCTCAAGAAATGGAAAAAAGGTGGCTGGAAGGCGATGTGGAAGAGCTTTACGAGAAGAAATCACTTATTTGCCCTGAGTTTATTTCAAATGATACGAAAGTTCATCCAAGCTACTTTCAATGCAATCCCTACTATATGCAGTGTTTTTTAAGATCACTAAATAAAAAGAGTTCAGGATCTAGGTTTCAACTTGAGCACACTTCCTTTGATGAGAATGGAAATCTCATTGCAAGTTTTAAAGACAAAAAAAACAAAGGCCCGCTTAGTCTTAAATTTAAAGATACCTGCTCTAAAATCAGACTTAAACCCTCTGTCTACTCGGCATCGCCTGTAGAGGGGGAAAAGTATGTTTGGGACAATATTGGGCAATCAATAGATATAGATGCCCACTATGTAAACAATGGTGAAGTTCTAATTTGGGCTAATAAAATAAACCTTACACTGCCTGATTCCCCAAAGCATGCTCCCTCCACTAACTTAAGTCATGTGCAGAAAAAACTCTACTGTGCCTTTAAAGGCGGCCAGCTCCTTCAAAGCAGACAGTTTGACGCTGCCACGTTTTTGCCAGCAAAAGCAAGCAACAATTTTGTTTATAAGTTTCCTTACCCCTGGAGCAAGAGAAAGGATGCTATCGATAGGCTTGGGAAGAAGAATTGTTCAAAAATCTTCAGTAAGGAGTGCTCGTCTGAAGAGTATGAATACCACTCAACATATGGAGCATCCTGGAGTGGAGTTTATCACTCCTTGGGTTCATTTATAGAGAGCTTTGATAATAAATTTTTACCATTGGCCAAATACAAAATGAGTTCAAAGGACTTTGCACTGGACTCACCGTGGCACCGACTTGGTGTCAGGGGAAGTGATGAATCAGATAAAGAAATTCATCTGTATAATGGTGGAGGTATTAGGATGCCAGAGAAAGAATTAAGGAGCGCTTTTAGATGCGTTTATTACAGATAGTTATTTTGTCATTCTTATTCATCTCATGTGAGCAGAGAAAACAAAGAGATGACATCGCACTTAAAGACGCTTTTACAAGTGTTTATGAGGTCTCTGAAATTAACGATAGATTGGTAAATAACCCTGAAATTGATTTGGCACCTGGAGCATGGCACTCGGCCTTAAAGCTTAAAGCTCGTGTTAATGACTTCTCTAACAAAGAATACTGTTTATTGGTTAAAACTCCTTATGAGCTTGAGCCAGGGAAGTTAAAGTTTGTCCAAGTTGAAGGCTCAAACAACTGTTCAGACTCCATCTTTAACCCGGCCGTTGGTAAAGAGTATGATTTTTACAATCTGTTTATTGAGTATAGGGACAGTGTTCTCTCTATAAATCCAGACAAGGAAAAGATAGGCTTTAACTTTTTTAATCTGAAGTCTGAAGTAGTTGAAATTTCTATCGACGGCCAATTAAATAGTAAAAGCGAGGCAAAGCTAAAAGATGGGCAGGTGTGCAGACAGGTACTGGATAGTTGTGAAGTTACAATTGATGAATGCGATCGTTGTGAAAATAGCTCATATTATGTAAAAAACAGTGCATGCTCGAGTGCCTATTCAAAAGTTTGCGGCATAGACAATTGCGGAGAAAAAAATAACCCTGCATGTATCAGGGGAGAAGTCGCCACCGGAGTTAAGGATTATTGCATTCAGGATAGCCCTGTGGGTTTCTGTATTGGCGCAGCGAGAGTTGGCTGTGTTGATAAGATGCTTATTTGCGAATAGGAAGAGGCTGAATTTTTACTTCTTCTCCTAGAAACTGTGCTGGAATAATTTCAATATTTCTAAGAACCTCTTTTATATAGCAATCTTCAGTCTCTTTAAAAAAAGTATGACACATCTGAATTGGTTGCATTATTTGAGTTCTATTTTTAACAACACGCCTTAGTTTTGTATCATAAACAAGCTTTGCCCAAGACATGTGTTCAGCACCTTTAAAACTTTGAAGGACTGGGTGTCCGGCAATCACATTTGCAACCTTTGAATCAATTCCGTTTGTAAAAACTATGTCCACCATATTTGGTGGAAGCTTCTGAAGGGTTTGGACCAGCTCATTTTTAAAAAGGTCACAGACTTTCTCATCTGAAGGCATGAAGTTTACCTTATGTCTGTCAATCCTTTGGGTTTCTGATTGTTGGCTTGTGCAGTCAAGGCCATGGGAGATCATGAGTGCTATCACTTCAGCACCTTTTTTTCTTAAAGAATTTGAAAGATTTATGATTTTTGGAGCGAGTCCTTCAAAGTAAACTTTGTTGAGTTTTTTGCTGTCAAAACTCTGTGCCATGGTTGGTGCTATAAGTGAAATGTAGCCGACATTAACTTTATCTGTGGGTACTATCACACTTTCTTGAATCTTCTTAAATTCAAAACGATCTGCCAGGGATAAGTTATAAGCATTGGACAAAAGAACTGGAAAGTTCGCTGTTTTTAATTTGTCATCCAACACTTGCAAAAAGTTATTTTCAAATGGAAGAAAGAAATCACTTTTAGAGAGTCCACTTGCATCAAGCCCCAAGTAATTAAGGTAAAAAAGGGTTTCTTCCATACTGGTTTTAGGGGAGAAAACTGAACCAGAACTTATTACTTGTGCCTTGTCGCCAAATTTATCCCTTAGGATTTGTATGTATGCCTTATACGCGGAGATTCCGCCGATCTCCATGTTAAACTTCTCATTTTGTGCAGGATCAACAACAATATACTTACTAGGGGCAACCTTGCCCTCAAGATCGTTAATCGCTGCAAATACAATATCTTGGTATCTTTCATCTCTTGATTTAAGAAGGTATTCTGATGGCCTTTCAGGATAGGTGTAGAGGCGGAAATGTCCCTCGCTTACTTGGTTTTGCCCCATATCCTTGTGAGTGCTACAGGAGTGAAAGGGCATCGCCAAAAAGAGAGCGCCTAAGGCGCCGTATTTCAGGACACTTTTTAACATATCAATAATTAGATATTCCCGACAGTTTTGCATATGCACTTTTAAGGGCACTTGCTATTTTTTTATAATTCTCATTGCTGGCGCCACAGCAAAGGCTGATTCTAACGACACCTCTTCCAACATCATCTTGAACGCCCATTGCTTTTAAGACTTTGCTTGTTTCTGGCTCATTGTCCGAGCATGCAGAGGACGTTGTAACGAAAATATTTTGGGACTCAAGCTCTATTTGAACTGCTTGACCGTGTACTCCCGGCAACGCAATCATCGTTGTTGTCGCCAAGCGATCGGCCTTCTCACCAATAATAACTGCATTGGGAAAAGCTTTTTTGACATCTTGTTCAAACTCAACCCTGTAGCTTGCCAGCTGAGGAAGCTGATCCTTGGATTTTTCAAAAGCATCGAAAGCAACTGCTAGAGTTTCAATTCCTATGTAGTTTTGAGTTCCGCCTCTAAGGCCTTTCTCTTGTCCGCCACCAAACACGATAGGCTTAAGAGTTGTTGGGTCTTTGGCCAAGATAAAACCACTCCCAACCAAAGCTCCTACCTTGTGGCCGCTAACGACTGCATAGTCCATGCCGCTTTCTTCAAAGTTGAATTCAGTTTTTCCAATGTATTGAGTTGTATCTGAAAAATAAGTAACACCATATTCTTGGCATAATTTGGAAATTTCTTTCCAAGGTTGAATAACGCCACTTTCATTATTTGCGGCCATAATGCAAACCATCGCCGTCTTGTCTGCATACTCTTTTATAAGTGCACCAAAATCAGAAACATCAACAAAACCATCTTCAGTAGTTTTTGCATGCACTATTTTTGCGCCACGATCGGCGTAATATTCACATGCCTTAACAACTGCGGAGTGTTCAATTCCAGATGTTATGATCACATTTCTATCATCATCTCTCTCGCTCATAACGGAATGAAAAACCTGAGAGATCCCTTCACTTGAGCCTGAGTTGAAAATAATTTGGTTAGACTTTGCACCAAGGGACTTGGCACATACTCGCCTGCATTTCTCCATACCAAATAGCATCTTCTTGCCAATGGAGTGGATAGCATTTGGGTTTGCGTAAGGACCGTTTTGTATCCTGTCGCAAAGGTATTCTTTGACACTGGGGTGTAACGGAGCTGAGCCGTTGTAATCTGCATAAATCATAAAATTTATTCTATGAAATTTTTAGCATTCTTTCGAGTGCTTTTAGCGAATTTTTTTTCACCTCTTCATCCACCGAGATTACATTGATTGGCTGAGAGCGCTTTATAGACCTAAAACTTTCAAGTAGCCAACGAGGTCGAACCCTATACATAGTCGCACAGAGGCATTGATACGGGGATAGTGAGACTATCTTTTTATCAGTAAATTCATTGGCCAAACGGTTAACTAAATTGATCTCAGTGCCTATTGCCCACTTGGAACCTGCAGGGGCATTTTTAACCGTATTGATAATGTGCGATGTTGACCCATCCATATCGGCGGCCTGAACAACTTCAAAAGAGCACTCTGGGTGTACTATTACTGTAGTTTCTGGATCGTCTTTTTTGATCTGTTCAACCTGTGCCTTGGTAAAGCCTTGGTGTACAGAACAGTAACCGTACCAAAGAATCACTTTGGCCTTTTGAATCTGCTCTGGAGTTACGCCTCCATGTCGAAGATTTGGATTGTAAACAATCATATCCTCTAGAGGGATTCCAAGATCATAACAGGTGTTTCTACCCAAATGTTGGTCTGGGAAGAAAAGAAGCTTTTCTCCGTTATCTAGTGCCCATTGAATAACTTTTTTTGCATTGCTTGAAGTGCAAATGGCACCGTCATTTGCTCCCACGAAATCTTTCAAAAGAGCGGAGCAGTTGATGTATGTAATTGGGATAATTTTGTCGCTTGTGGCCTTGGATATGTTTTCCCAGGCCCGGTCAATCTCAACCCGATTGGCCATGTCGGCCATGGTACATCCAGCGTTCATATCGGGAAGAATTACTTTCTGGTGTGGAGCGCTGAGCATGTCGGCAGTCTCCGCCATAAAGTGCACTCCGCAAAAAACTATGTATTCGGCATCAAGCTTGGCAGCTTCTCTGGCCAACTGAAGAGAATCTCCCGTGTGGTCTGCCAAAGAGATTACATCGTCCTGCTGGTAGTGATGGCCTAGAACAACAAGCTTGTCTCCAAGCTCTTTCTTAATGCTGTGAAGCTCGGCCATAACCTGCTCATCGCTAAGTTCAGCTTCGCTAATTTTGGGTAAATGATCTTGCTCGTTTTCGTAAATATTCATAATTTTTTCCTTGTCGTTCTTTTAAACCATATATGTTTTGAACTCAAGGTTTTATCGGTAGAATCTTGCTTGCTCTATGAGATTGCGCGCAGCGCAAAAAGTCAATAGTTTTAGCTACTTATTTTTTGACGTAGTGTGATGGGTATCCTAGACTTTTTCTATAAGGAATAACTTTGTCGAAAGGGAGTTCACACTATGGCAAAAGTAATAACTGTCGCAAACAATAAAGGCGGCGTGGGGAAAACCATGCAGGCCTATCAACTTTCAACATATCTTGCTCATAAGGGCAACAAAGTATTAGTAATTGATCTGGATTCACAGGCCAACTTAAGCGTAACACTTGGTGCAGATGTTAGAAGAACATTAATTCCTGAGTGGCTAATAGGGGACGTGGACAATGAGGACGTAATTGTTCCTGCTGAAGGAAAGCAAGACTTCTACAATAACTTATATGTAATACCTTCTTCCCGTCACATGGCAAACCTTGCAAAGCTTCTAATCCTTTCAGAGGCCGAAGTTAGAAAGAATGCCGGAAGAAAAGAAAGGCTTTTAAAGCTTCGTTTAGAAACTCTAAAAGACAAGTTCGACTACATTGTAATCGATACTCCACCAATGCTTGGCGATGAGCTAATCATGGCCTTGGTTGCCAGTGATAGGATCTTCATTCCAACTCAGGCCCAAGACTATTCTATAGACGGTCTAGAAGAGCTTATGGATACTTTCGAAATTATTAAAGAAAGCGAAAACCCTTCCCTTGATTTCAGCATTATTCCTTCGATGGTTAATGGTAGAAGAAAGATTGAACAGACAAGACTTGAAGAGCTTGCCCAGTCTTTCAACGTGACACCTTCAATTAGAAATTTGGTTGATATGCAAGAGTCTATCTCGCTAAGAAAGCCAGTGTTCCTAATGGGTAAGAAATCTAAAGGAAAGAAAGATTACAACAAGCTTTGGCACTCTCTAGGATTGTAATTAGGTAGGAAAGGAGAAAACAATTATGGCCAAAACCTTTGCGGCTCGCGTTTCTAAAAAGAAAAGAGAAAAGAAAGATATAACTGCGCACTTGGATCAAAAGATCTTTGAAATGAATGATGAAAAGCTTCTTCAAGGGGCCCGTCTGGATGACATTGCTCTTTCAAAGATTGAAGTGAGAAAGCAGGTAAGAACAAAGTTTAACGATGACTCCATTGCTGAGCTTGCGGAAAACATTAAAGAAAACGGCCTTATCCAGCCGCTAGTGGTTCACAGAGAAGGATCAAAATATGTTTTGATTTGTGGTGAGAGACGCTTTAGAGCGATGTCCACTATTGAGGATATGAAGCTTGCTCCTTGCTTTATTCTAGAAGATAAAACTGACGAAGAATTAATGGCAATTCAGTTTTCTGAAAACTCGGCAAGAGAGCAACTTCACTATATTGATCAGGCAGACTCTATCCACGGTTATAAAAAGCTTACAGGTGCTTCTGAGCGAAAAATTCAAGCGGCTCTTGGGATTTCAAAGTCTGAAGTTCATAGATGCTTAAACATCGCAAAACTTCCTAAAACGATCAAAGAAGCCGCTAAGGTGCACAATACTGAAAAGTATGTACTTTTGGAGTGGGGATCTCTTGAGCGTGGAAAAGTTAGAAATGAGCTTAAAAAGAAGATCTTGGATGGAACGATCACTAAGAGGCTTCAACTTAAAAGAGCGATTAATGCCGCAGGTGGTGTGGTTAAGGCCGGATCAAAGAAGACTGCGACAAAAAAGAAAACAACGACTAGAAAAAAGACGACTGCCAAGACTTCCGATCTTTTAAAGCTAATGAAGGCAAAAAAGATGGACAAAAAGACTCAGGCTGCGTTGAAAGAGTTGCTTGATGAGGCCACTCTAAACTAAATTTCCCCCTGTAATACCGGAGCTTTGTTCAATACAATGGAGTGTATGAGCAAAGTATCCGGATTACCTTTACATGCGAATTACCAGAAATTACCCTCAAGGGCCGATACGGCCAAAAAGCACCCTACACAGAAAGAAGTCGGGTCAGATTATAATGTATCCCTCTCCAAAAATGCTAAGGAGCTTGAAAAAGAGCTCAAAGAAGCAAGTAGCGAAGTAAATCCAGTTGAGATTGCTCAAAAGATTCATGAGAAGAAATTTGGCAAGCTTAAAAGTCCTGGAATCTTCTTTGTAAGTGGATTTGACTGGTTTGGAGCAAGTTCCGTGAAAGGAAATTATGATGGTATTAGAGATATGGCAGAGGCCGTCGAAGGAGCTCGCCACTACGCTTGGGATCAGCAGGAAGAGATCTTGGAGCAAATCAAGAAAAGAGATCCAAATGTGCCATTAATTCTTGTAGGTCATTCTTTTGGAGGTGATGCTGTCGTTGAGATTGCCCAGGAGCTGAACACTATTGAAAATGGCTTTAGAAAAGTAGACCTCATGGTTACCTTGGACTCTGTTGGCCTTGATAACGATATCATTCCACAAAACGTAAAAAAGAATCTTAACTACCTTGCCCAAGGCAACAGACTAATAAATGATGGGCCAAATATTGCGGCCAATTATCAAAGAAGTGAAGTCACAAATTATCTGAGGCACGAGGCGCATGCTGAGCTTGATGACACAACAGATATTCAGGTAGCAGTGCTTGAGGCCATTTCAAAAATAGTTTAGCAAACCAGTCAGACTTGGCATGACATTTGCCCCTATATAAGCATAGAGAGAGAAAAAATCTTGAGAATTCAAGAGCTTATGAGGGGAAAATGCTAAGAAATTGTTTAAAAATTAGACACTCACTACAAATTTTACAATCAAGCTGCTTTTTGGCACTTGTCACATCTTTTGGTGCTAATGCTCAGGTGAGTAGAGCTCCCGCAAACTTTGTGCCTGATGATGACAAAATTTTAGTTCCAATGGTTGTTGAGAAAACCATGATGGATGAGTTTCACGAAAAACACGCCCACAAATTTAAGAACGCCAGGCAAAAAATCAAAACTTGGATGGCCCAGGAAGAATATGCCGAGGCCTACGGCTTTGATAATTCAGGTGTTGTTCCATTGCCAAGTGCTGAGGAAAAGCAAAAGTTTTTTGAGAAAAACTACTTGAGATTTATTACCAAAGACATAGAAAGAAGTGCCAACAGAAATGCCAAGCAAAGTGTTGAAGAATGGTACGAAGAATTTAACTCGGATGACGAACTTGCAGCGATTGAGGCCCAAGAGGCCCATGAAGAATTTATTATTAAGGCCAAGAAAAACAGAGGTCAAAAGGTAAGCAGCATCGAGAAAGAGGTGAAGGTAGGTAAGAGCCGGATTCACATGGATATTCAACCACGTGTGGAGATTGGTATGGTAAAAATCAGATTTAGAAGTCCCTTTCTTAAGGCCCGAGCATGGGTGGGCATAAACGGCAATCAGGAAATTCAATTTGAGCGCAGATTTAACTCAACCCAAACCAACGCCGAGCTCAACTATTTTATTGAGCAAAAGAGGGTTCTTGCCTCAGTAGATCAGAGGTTAACTAGAAATCTTAGTCTAAGGTTAACACATGACAAAATCGACGATGGAGGCATAAACGCCCTAGAGGGAAAAACTTTCGAAAATAATGTTGTGCAGTTAAGATTTGGTATGGGATTTTAACAAATAGGGTGTTAAATTTTTCTAAATTTCCTATAATGGTAGAAAACTAAACAATGGAGAGTTTATGGCGTTGTACCACAGCCCCCTCTATAAAGATGCGCTAGCTCAACTGGAAGAAGCTGCAAGCGTTATGAAGGCGGATGAGAACATTATTGAAAGGCTTAAAAAGCCTAAAAGAGCGATTCAGGTTTCCATACCTATTAGACTTGATGATGGAACGGTTAAAACCTTTGAAGGGTATAGGGTACAGCACAACCTTACTTTAGGCCCTGGTAAAGGGGGAATTCGTTTCCACCCTGATGTTGACCTTTCAGAGACGACTGCTCTGGCCATGTTAATGACTTTTAAGTGTGCCTTGGTTGGCCTTCCATTGGGAGGAGCTAAAGGTGGTGTAAAAGTTGATCCAAATGACCTTTCTCGTCAGGAGCTTCAAGGTCTTACGAGAAGATTTGCAATGGAAATTGGGCCATTTGTCGGACCTGATAAAGATATTCCAGCTCCAGATATCGGAACTGATCGTCAAACAATGGCGTGGTTCATGGATACATATTCTCAGGTGCATGGATATGCCAGTCACGGCGTAGTTACAGGAAAGCCTATTTCTGTTGGTGGATCTCTTGGTAGAGAAGAGGCCACTGGAAGAGGTGTTGCTTACTGTGTGAACTTTGCTTACGACAGAATGGATAAAGAAATTGATAATAGCACTACTGTAGCTATTCATGGTTTTGGTAAGGTAGGTATGCCGGCCGCTGTGGATCTTGCTGAGCAGGGTGCAAAAATTGTTGCTGTAAGTGATGTTTCAGGAGCTGTTTACGATCCAGATGGTTTGGATGTCCTTAAACTTATTAACTGGGTTAAGGGAAGAAAGCTCTTAAAGGATTACCAAGGAGTTGAGCACATTACTAACGACGAGCTTCTAGAGCTTGAAGTTGATGTTCTAATCCCTGCGGCAATTGATGGTGTTATCACTAAAAAGAACATGAAAAATATCAGGGCCAAGCTTATTGCTGAAGGTGCCAACGGACCTTTGACCAAAGAAGCAGTTGAGTACCTTTCAGAAAAAGATGTTTTCATCATTCCTGATATTCTTTGCAATGCTGGTGGTGTAATTGTTTCTTACTTTGAATGGGTACAGGGACTAGCACACTTCTTCTGGGACATTGACCAGATCAATAAAACTCTTCACAATATTCTTAAAAACGCTTTCGCGGAAGTTGTTAAGAAGTCTATTCACTACAAGGTGGATATGAAGAAGGCCGCAATGATAGCCGCTTTGGCAAAACTTGAGGCCGCAATGAAGCTTAGAGGATTGTTCCCGGGCTAGAATGAAATTTTCAACGATTAACAAAGCATGCCTATTATGGGCATGCTTTTGTTTTCCCACCTACGGCAAAATATTAAACTACGATATAGCCGTCATTAAAGATAACTATTTTTCTTTAAACGAAGTTTGTCAGACGATGATAAAGATAAACGCACCCCTTGTTGAGGCCGTCTCCCTCACAAAGATTGAATGCATGGGAAAGCTAGTTGACGCCATTGAGTTTTGCGACAAAAAGTTTTCCAATAGTCCTGAGTTGGCGCGGGCCCTGGCCAAAGATAAAAAGCTTAACTGCCAAATGGCAAACAGAGTGTCGGTTAGTTATCTATGCAAAAAGGGAGATGAGTATTGCAAGGATAAAGAAATTGGGTGTCAGAAGTTAAAAAGCAGACTTGCCAGAAACCTTAGGATCTCCCAATCTTCTTTAGTGGCAGTTGAAAATGGAAAAAAGCTCTCCTGCTACTATGACTCAGAGTCCTTGGAGAGCTTGTACAAACTAGATAGATAAGGTTTCAGAAACACCTAGATAGTTGATCATTGCATGATCACTTTTTTGCATGCACTCACCTAAACTAACAACATGCACCTTAGCATCTCTTACAACAACAGCATGACACTCTAGATTTTGAAGTAACGCTCCCACAGCTTCCTTTCCCATAACCGAGGCAAAGAATCGATCGTCAGGAGTGGGACTTCCACCTCGCTGGATATGGCCTAAGACACAAACCTTGCTTGATATTTCATGCTTTTCTTCAAGTACCTTGGCTATTTGATAGCTTCGTCCTGGACTTTCACCTTCGGCCACGATGATGATGGAAGAGTTCTTGCCTCTTCTAATTCCTCGTCTTACATCGCTTGAAAGCTTCTGGTAGTCCACCTTTTCCGTGTTTAAAAGTATGTTCTCAGCTCCGGAACAAATTCCAACCTTTAAGGCAATGGATGAAGATCTTGCGCCCATCACTTCAATCAGAAAGGTTCTGTCGCTTGATGTTGCAGTGTCTCTGATTTTGTCTACTGCTTCCATTGCCGTTTGCACGGCCGTATCAAATCCAATTGTATAGTCTGTACCTGAGATATCATTGTCGATAGTGCCAGGAATTCCTATTACGGATATTCCGAATTCATCATGAAGTGCTTTCGCACCTTTGAAAGATCCGTCTCCGCCAATCACTACAAGGGCGTCAATTCCTCGATCTTCAAGAATTTGAGCGGCCTTCGCTCTTGTTTCTTTTTCTTTGAATTCAGGGCATCTTGAAGTGTAGAGAATTGTGCCACCGTGGTGAAGGATGCTTCCCACAGAGGAGGCGTTCATCTCGTAGATCTCATTATTTATGAGTCCTTGATAGCCTCTTTTGACACCATATACTTTAAGTCTTTCGCCAATTGCCGCCCTAACAACACTTCTTATGGCACAGTTCATTCCCGGGCTGTCTCCGCCACTGGTCATAACGGCAATAGATCTAATTAGTTTTTCGCTCATAATATATCCTATTTAAAAATAGAGTGCCCTTCAAATTCTTTAGGTGCTTCTATATTCAATATGTTTAAGATCGTTGGCGCAATGTCTTTTAGCGCATTCTCTTTAGAGCTTAAGTCCAACTTCTTGTCTTTAAGATCTTTATGAAATACTGAAAAAGGTGCTAATGCCTTTGAGTGGGAAGTGTGAGGGCTTTTGTCGTCATACTCCATCTCGTCCGCATTGCCATGGTCTGCGGTTAGAAGGAGTGTGATGTTTTCCTGCTCACAAGTTTTCATGAGTTCTCCAAGACAATTGTCAACAACTTCAATTGCCTTAACTGTGGCATCAAAGTTTCCAGTGTGTCCCACCATGTCTGGGTTTGCAAAGTTTACAACATATAAAGAGTAACTTTTGTCTTTTAGTTTTTCGTTAAGTTTTGTGCAAACTTCCGGAGCACTCATTTCAGGCTTTAAATCATATGTTGCCACATCTCTAGGAGACTCAACCAACACTCGATCCTCTCCCTCAAATGGTCTTTCTGCTCCACCATTTAGAAAGTAAGTCACGTGGGCGTATTTTTCTGTTTCGGCGATTTTTAGCTGTTTTAAACCTTTCTGGGAAATATACTCACTGAGTGTTTGTTTGATATTCTCTCTAGTAAAGAGTACCGGTACATTTGGCATCTCCTCTTCGATGTAAGGAGACATGCAAAGAAAATACACAGGCCTTATATCGTTTTTAAAATGATCAAATTTTGGATCTGTAAAGGCCAAGCTAATTTGTCTCGCTCTATCAGGCCTAAAATTTATGAAGAACATGCAGTCTTCGCTTTTAATTGCACCTTCTTTCATAAACAAGACATGTTCGATGTGCTCATCATAGACTTCTTTCTCATAATTACTTTTAAGATATTCAAGAGGGGAGCTGTCCTTAACCCCATCTTTGCCTGTCATAGCATTGTAGGCCTTTTGAATCTTTTCCCAACGCCGGTCTCGATCCATCCCTATGGCCCGGCCACCCATTGAAGCGAATTTAAATCCGCCATGATTTTGTATCTGTTGAATATAGGTCACTCCACTTGTTTTGGATGTGTCCCTTCCATCGGTGAAGGCGTGAAGATAAATTTCAATATCTTTATCAATGCAATCAATAATGCTTTTTAGATGCTCAATATGAGCATGGACTCCACCGTCTGATAGAAGCCCCAACAGGTGAATTCTTTTTGTACCGGCCTTGGCCTTCTCAATCATTTCTTTAAACTTGGGCATATCTTTTAGAGTGTTATTTTTTATCGCCTCGTTTATTCTTACAAGGTCTTGTCTTACCGGACGGCCTGCTCCGATATTCATGTGGCCAACTTCTGAGTTTCCAGCAACTCCCTTTGGAAGTCCCACGGCCTCGCCACCAGGCTCTATTTCTGTGCTTGGGAAGTGTGATCTTATAAAATCCAGATTCTTGGTATTTGCCGCTTTTACAGCATTGCGTGAAGATGTTTCGTTGATGCCTAATCCATCGGCAATAACTAGCAAGACTCTATCAGAGAGTCCTCTCAATCCTTCCATAAATTACTCCTAATTATGATAAGGGTGATTCTCTTTTATAGTTATAGCGCGATAAATCTGTTCAATGAACAATAGTCTGGCCAGTTTGTGGGGAAATGTAAGCTTTGACAAAGATATTCGTTCTTGGCTGGCGGACAAAACAGAAGCATCAAATCCCTCTGCTCCTGCTATAATAAATATAAGGCCCTGAGAGCTCTCTAAATTGTTGTATAACCATTTGGAGAAACCGACACTGTCTCTTTCCTTTCCAAACTCTGTTAAGGCCACAACGTGACAATTTTGAGTTTTGTTAATGTCTTGGATTTTTTTAAGGATAAGTTTGCCTTCACTGGATTTATCCTGTGCGTTGGCCTTCAATTCATGGATTTGAAAGTCGACGCTATTAATTCGTTGAAGGAAATCTTTCTCAAGAGCTTCGATGTTCTTGTCTTTAAGTTTTCCAACAACGATCAGATGAAGCTTTTTCACTAAAAGTAGTTGTCCGTTGAGTCTGATTTAGGTGCTTGAGTCTCTGGGTGTTCAAAGTAGTACTCTTGCGGTATCTCCACTTGAGGGTATGAAGACCACAGCTCATCCAGGTCAAAGATATCTCTGGAAAGCTCTTGGAAAACATGAACAATTACGTCTCCACAGTCCAGAAGAATCCATTCGCCGTCTGTTACACCTTCTAGCGATAGAACCTTTGCTCCATGCTGCTTTAGGTTGTATTGAATCTCGTCAACCATGGTCTTGGCCTGCATAGTGTTTTGTGCAGTGGCGATGATGTTGTAGTCGCAAAGAGAGCTTGACTGGGAAACATCATAGATCTTTATGTTGATTCCTTTGTAGTTTGCAACTATCCAAGCTGCTGCCAACGCCATTTTTTTGGTCTGGTCATCATCTTGTTTGAAAATCTTATTTACTTCTTTTACGACAAATTCGTTCGCCATGTATTCTCCTAAAGGCCTTATTTAGCCTTTGTCTTTAGCATAAGTCTTTTTAAAAGATCAAGGTTCCTTCCCGAGACTGAAGAAATGGGCAACACTTTTTTATCCAGTGTCTCTTCCATGGTCTTTTGAAACTTGGAAATTTCTTCTTCGGTCATGGCGTCAATCTTTGTTAAGCATACAATTTCAGGCTTATGGCCTAGTTCTTCTTTGTATTTTAGAAGCTCATTTTTCACTGTGGCATAGTCATCTAGGGCCTCGTAAGGATCTAGAAGCATTGAACAGTCAACCAAGTGAACAAGCGAGCTTGTTCTTTCAATGTGTTTTAAAAACTGAATCCCAAGCCCTTTACCTTCGCTTGCTTGCTCAATAAGGCCTGGAATGTCTGCAACAACAAGGGAGTCATCGTCGACCTTAACAACACCAAGATTTGGAGTAAGAGTGGTGAAGGGATAGTCTGCTATTTTTGGCTTTGCAGCAGAAATAGAGGATATCAGTGTGGACTTGCCTGCATTTGGAAGCCCAATTAGCGCAATATCCGCTATTAACTTAAGCTCTAACTTGAGAGGTAGGTGAACCCCTTCTTCTCCTTCTTGAGCGAATCTCGGCGCCTGATTGGTTGCACTTTTGAAGAAAGCATTTCCAAGTCCACCTCTTCCGCCCTGAGCTATCAGCTCTTTTTGCTCATGCTCCACTATATCAAATAAAAGCTCTTCTGTTTCTTGGTGAAAGATAAGAGTGCCAACTGGCACCTTCAGGTACAGGTCCTCGCCAGTTGCTCCATCCATTTGGGAGCCCTTGCCGTTTTCTCCATCAGGAGCGTTATACTGCTTTCTCCCGCGGTAATTCATTAAGGTATTTATGTTTTCATCTCCAACGATGTAGACGTTTCCACCGCGTCCACCATTGCCTCCATCAGGCCCGCCAAATGGCACGAATTTTTCTCTACGAAAATGCACAACGCCGTTGCCGCCTTTTCCTGATGAAACTTCAATTTTTACTTCATCGATGAATTTCATTTCTTAAAAACCTCTATAAAAAAAGGGAGTCTTGCGACTCCCTTATATGCAAAAACAATTTGTTTATCAATTATGCAGAAACTACTGAAACTTGCTTAATACTCTTAGAGTAGTGAGAGAATTCAACTTTCCCTTCAGTCACTGCGTAGATAGTGAAGTCACGTCCCATTTTTACACCTGTTCCTGGGTGAAATTTAGTACCCTTTTGACGAACAATGATGTTTCCAGTTTGAACTGTTTCTCCGCCGTACTTCTTCACACCTCTCATCTTTGGGTTTGAATCACGGCCGTTACTAGTACTACCACCTGATTTTTTGTGAGCCATATATTTCTCCTAAATTATTTTTTAAATTAAGCTTTTACGTCAGTGATCTTAAGAGCTGTAAAGTATTGTCTGTGACCATTTTTAGTTTGGTACTTACCAGGCTTTCTCTTAAGAACGATAACTTTTCTTGATCTACCTTGTTTAACAACTTCAGCAACTACTTTAGCTCCTGAAACAACTGGAGTTCCAACCTTTGGTGAATCTCCGCCAATGAAAAGAACTTGGTCGAATTCTACTTTAGATCCAACTTCTTCTTCCATTTTTTGAACATCAATGATGTCTCCGGCCTTAACTTTATATTGGTGGCCTTTAATTTCAACGATACCGTACATTTTAACTCCTTATGCATGGTTAGGGGAGGAAAGAGCCTTCTTTTTACCCTAACTTATGGCGTAATTTGAACCTACACTTTTAAGCTTCTATAGCATAATTGTCAATATATTTTATTAAAAAGCGCCTACTTGGCCATGCGTCATTGTAATCTTGACCTAAATAGTCGTAATTAGAACTGTTTAATTGTTAAGGTCGTCTTAAAATAGTTAAAGTTGAAATCTAATTGAGTCGATTAGATAAGGGAAGACACAGCCAAGGATGAGGACTATGACAGATCAACGACCAATTTATTATCAATTTGCAACCAAACTAAATTATCAAGTGTTTGCCAGAATAGAAGATGAACATTTGGAGAGAGACTTGTTGCCAATTCTAAATGAAATGGGTTTTTCAAGAATAGACAGCGAAAAGCTTAAAACAATTGAGTTTAGTAGATCAGAAACAAAGGTTTTAAAACTGTCAAAGGCATCCTTGAGGGTCTCAAAACAAATACTTGGGGTCTCAAATGGAATAGATAATTATGGACCTGAAAGTATTAGTTCCCAGGGCGGATACGATGTATATCGCTATAAGGGTGTTGGGATGATGATATTTTCCCAGCAATCTCCAACTTGGGAGATGGGAGTTTTAGATCCCGACAAGAACTCTAAGTCCGTAAAAGTCATGCTTACAAGATTTGTTTCTTGGGCCTTGGCCTCAAAAGGTGTTGTGGGCTTCTGGGGTGTTGCAGTTGAAGAAGGTCTTGTAGTTATGAAGCCCAAGCAATCGCAGTTTGAGTCAATTTTTATAGATATAAACCAAATGGCAATGATTACCCAAGATGGCGTAAAGACTATATCTGGCAATTTGCAGGTTCTTAGACTGGATGACACACTTAAGGATTCTACCAAGCAGATGAGTAAGGAAGCACTCTTGAGCTTTTTGTGCTCAAATACAACTCATTTATCTTATACGGGATTGCCCACAACTATGAGGGCTAGTCTCTTTGAAGTCTCTAGCTTTGCAAATGGCATTGTTTATCCAGTGGAAAATTTTATGCCTCGAGAAAGAATAAAAGAAAAAGAACTCTAGAATTCAAATGCCTGATCTAGGTTTTCTTGTGTCTGATTAAATTCTCCAATTACAGAAGGCCTGTATTTTGAAACTATGTATTTCAGTTGATCAAGCGAGCTATAATACTTTTTAGATAAGTTTGTAGCTTTCTTTACCTCTACCTCACCGTCTAGGGGAACCCCATAACGTGATTTAGCTTTAACAAAACTCCAGGGAGCAAGCTCTGCTTGAAGTTCTAAGTTGTCATCAAAAACTTTTCGGTCTGATGGGGAGAGCTCATCTCCTTCATAGAGTTCATTTACAGTTTTACCTAAGGTTTCATCTAACGACTTGCTTATATTTTCTTCAAGCAAGAATAAACTCAGCTTTTGTGATTTATTACTCGAGCTTATTAGCCTTGCACGTTCGCCAGCTGTTGAGTTTTCCTGATACTGATCTAGCGTTCTATATCCTAAGGCCACTGCCATTTCGGAAATATTTAAAAAGGCGTTCTCCAAATCATTTTGATACTTGGTTTTAAAGGTGAAAAATCTTGAGATTCTTGGAGAGTTCATTAATTGGTGATCTATTTTACCAGCATCTTCAAGAGCATCTCTAAGTCCCGTGGGTGTTAGGATGCTTAGAGAGGATTTGTTTGTTTTTGTTACTCTTTTAACATTGTTTCTAGGGCCAGTTTTAATCACTCTAGTTTTTTTGTTAATTTCACTCTGTTCATCAAGAATTGATCTTAATAGGTGCGCCGTCTCAACTGCACAATTGTTCTGAACAAAGTAGTAGTCGCCTTTATAGCTCCAATGTGCCTCGAGTGCTTGATTGAGAAAGTCCTCCTTCTCTTTCGCTGTTAAGTTGAGCGGGTAGGAGAATAAGTCTCTTTTTTCAGATCTGTTGTATTCATTCATAACTTTGGAGAAATTTACGACATATAACTGTGAGGCATACATACCAGTAAGTCCTTTCATGTAATTGGTACTGTTTCCTGTGTTGGCCCTAAAGCTAAGGACGAGGTGATGGGACAAATCCTTATAGCAATCTTCACCCAATGGCCTAGATGGTTTACAAATTACAAGACGAAGCATTGAGTGGCCGAATCGACTCATTAGTGGATCGCCTGGCCCTGCCATAAGGTAGTCCACTTTGTATAACTTGGAAGGAGAGACTTTAACGAGTGTGCCAGTATCGGCCATATAGAAACTTGTGTCGCTTTGACAGACGCTATTAAAAGGTTTGTGATTAAACTGTTCGGCATAGAATCTGTACAGACCAGGCTTTCGACATTTAAAGTCTGGGTCGAGAAGAAAGTATTCAAAATTCACCGCCAAGGACTCTTCTTCATTTGTAAATTCGTAAGGGTCGGGACTTCTGTGAGTTAAATGATTCTTTTGGAAAAAGGTTTTGGCCTTAAACGTGGCCTTGTTGGAAAATTTTTTAGGGCCTAGGTGGTTTTCAAAAACATGTACCGTTTCGTGCAAGAGGGTGGCCAGGGCCTCTTTAAAAATGTTTTTATGTTTGCATGAATACTGAATAGTCTCGGTTGAATCTAGCTCAAAGGAATTTAAAAAAGCGAGGTTTAAAGTAATTTTTGTGTAACCAAAAAAGTTGGAGGCCTGTCCAAAGTATTTAGTACCCTCAGTGCCATCGCAAGAAATTTGAACTGTATCATCCCCCATATATTTAAATTCAATATCGATTGAGTCTAAACTATTTTTTACAATGTTTGGAAGCAGAAGCTCTGCTCTGTTAAATAGAACATTTGCTTTATCAATTTGCTCCAAAGAGAGCTCACTGCTCTCGAGTACATATTCGAAGGAAAGTGCGGCGTTGAAAAGACCGGAGATAAAGAAAAGGATTAAGAAATAAACGCTTTTCATTTTTAGGTCCTCCGCCAATTAAAAGATTTTAAAAATAGGCCTGGCACCAATGAGGAGTCAGGCCTTAATTGAATTGAAATTACTTTAGAGCAGCTTCTAAAACTTCTCTATCAGAAAGCTTTTCAACTTCTTCATGAAGAGCAGCTCTTGCTGTTTCAATAACTTCTGCCATATCTACTGGTGCAAACTCAGCGTCAGACTGAAGAAATGCTGCAATGGCCACTTGGTTTTGTGCAACTTGTTGCTTTAGTGCAACTGCAGAGGTTCCACTTAAAGAAGTCGTGCCGGAAATTACACCACCTCTAGGACCACTGTAAGAAGTAGCATTTTCAGTTTCGTAAGCGAAGCTTGATCCAGCTAGGGAAACAAGAGCAGTTGCAAGAATTAGTTTTTTCATCATTTTTCCTTTGTTTATCTTGTTAAGGGTGATGCTTTATAACACGCAATATTGCTGTGCGTAATTCTTGTTGAAATAATTACATGATTAGAGCTTATTTGTGGGATTTAGCCTCTAAGGACTTTATCAAGGGCTCAAAGCCTTTTAATTCAGATTTCTCGGGGTAGACAGTGTAGAATATTGGAAAACAAGTAATGGTGCACGCGCCAGAGTAGATATGCCTTAGTCCACCTTTGTTTTTCCAGACATAGACGGCCTGCTCTTCCACCTTCTTATAAATATCCTGCTTTCCAATGCGGTTGATTATAGATTGATGAAAAATATCATGCAGGAAGTAGGCAGGAAGTCTTGCATAAAAGTCAGTGATCTCTCCATTTACCGATTGGGTGAGAACCGGAAACTTATATCTAATATGGGCCACATAAAATTTGTGTACTAGATTGGCTCCATCTTTTTTAATGGTTGTGGCCTTTCCATGTTTCTCTATTGCAGCTTGAAGCTTTTTTCCTGGCATAAAAACTTCAAGGGCATCAAGGCTAAAGTCGTAGTTTGGCGGGTCCACTTTTGCGTGGAGGATGCTTGAAGCTAAGAGAATCAGAGAGCTTATAAGCATGCGGGAAAAATAGTTCATTACCCTTCCTGGGAGATTGTTTGCTGATAGAATTATCACATGGATGGGGCCTTAAAATCTTGAAATGGAATTATTTTCTAGATTTGGGGGGAGGAAGCTCAATAGGTGCGTAAGTATCTAAAATGTAGAGGTTCCTGTCCATATAGGAAACAGGTGACAATTTCTATTTAATATCCCAGAATTAAGTTTTATTCACCTGTAAAGCTCATCGTTTGATCAACTAGGAGAGGTTGTTTGATGTTTCAAAAATCCATAAAATTTATTCTTTTCACAATTCTAATCTCATCTTGCGCCACCCGTGAAGTAGCTCATGTTGAGACTGTGGAAGTGAAGCCTCAAAGAATCCAAAAAGACCTTATTGAGAAGGGGTTGGATTTTTGCGAAACCTGCGTAGTTGGCTCTGTTGGTGATGAAGTATTAAAAAATGCCGATAAGGAGACTTTTTATCTTCATGGTGCAGAACATTTAAATCTTAACAATTACTACTTTGATATTCCTGTTGTTTATAACGCTTCTGTTAGAAAGTGGATCAATTACTTCACTGGTAGGGGAAGGGCATTATACACAAGATACGCAGAGAGGGCTGGCAGATATGGCCCAGTTTTATCCAAGATTTTAAACGAACAAGGCCTTCCAAGAGACTTAATATTTTTATCAATGGCCGAAAGTGGGTTTACAAACTCTGCTAGATCTTGGGCCAAGGCCGTGGGACCTTGGCAGTTTATGCCATACACTGGCAGAAGATTTGGACTCGAAGTCGGCTTTTTCTTGGATGAGAGAAGGGATCCTCTTAAGGCCACACTCGCAGCAAGCAATTACTTAAAAGATCTGCACAGGCGCTTTGGTTCATGGGAGCTTGCAATGGCCGGCTACAATGCTGGAGAAGGAAAGATTGGAAGAGCGATCAGAAGATATAGAACCAAAAACTTTTGGAAGATTAGACAGGGTAGATACCTTAAAGCTGAAACAAAAAATTATGTTCCAAAGATTATGGCTTTGGCCATTATTGGGAAAAACTTAAAGGCATTTGGATTTGAAGAAATTGAATTCAAAAAGGCCTTGGACTTCCAGGAGATCGTTGTTCCAGGAAACTCCGATCTTTATAAAGTTGCACAGGTGATAGGAAGTGACTTTAAAGAGATGAAGAAATACAACCCAGAGATATTAAGATGGCAAACCCCACCATCTTTGGAGAGTTACACTTTAAGAGTCCCAGTTGGCAAGAAGCAGGCATGGCTTGATTTGCAAGACAAAACCGTAGTTAAGGCAACAGACTACAAAGTTTACCAACTTAAGGGATATGCTTCCCTCTATCATGTGGGTAGAAAGTTTAAGGTGCCATCAAAGGTTCTTGAGCAAATCAATGGTATGAGCTCCCAAAAGAGACTTTTCCCAAAAACAGCAGTTTATCTTCCTTTTAGAGAAGACCACAGGCCTAAAAAGAATAACTTATATGCTGATCTTTATGAGAAACCTCGCAAAAGCGTTCTTCGACGCAGGGCCTACAACCGCTGGATAAAGCGTGGTAGAAGTCGTGGGGCCAAAATTGAGAATCCAAAACAGTTTTATATCGTTAAAAAAGGTGATACTCTCTGGGACATAGCCAGAAAGACCGGTGTAAATATCAATACAATCATTCGCTCTAATTACTCACTAGTCAAAAAGAGAATGATTCTTCCGGGAGACAAGCTGGCAATTAAATAAAAAGGCCATTAAATGTCAGGATTTGGATTAAGAGCTTTTAAAAAGCTCAAAGAAGATTCTCGCAAAGAGGATAAAAGACAATATATTCCACATATCGTTTGTGGCGACAGTGACTTTGCCGTACTAACTTATTTAAAACTTATGCAAAAGCATGGTGAGGATAAAGTTAAACTTGTTTGCAAAGACCCAATTGATAAACAAGACCTAATTAACAATTGGAAGTGCTCTCTTCACTATTTGCGTGACGAAGCCGTTGCCAACAAATTAATAGAGATCAACCCTAGACTCGAGGTCATTTCGAGCCAAACAAATGTGGTTTTCTATAAAGATGGAAAATTTCATGAAATGGATGGCAGGGCCAAGCCTTACGAGTTTATGGAGGATGAAGACTACTTTCAATCTCCATATTACTTTATGAAAAAAGAGGCCCTCTTCTCCACTGAGGACTGGAATAACCTTGATGAAATTCTAAGAAAAGCTCAAATCAATAAATACATTTCTTCTATTGATAAGATTGTAAATCAGGATCTGGTTGAGAAAACCAACTTCAGACTTTCAACTGGAGAGCATGAAAATCTTGAGTGTGAGTATCTCTATTGGTGTGAAAGCCCAAAAAGCTTTTACAAATTGTTCGTGGATAAAAACAAGCTGAGCGACGCCACTGCCGGTTACTGCAGCTCCTTAGAGGAGAAGGTCGGGCTTACTGTTCACTTTGAAGTGGAAAAAGAGATCTACGACTCTCATGGCACAGTGCTACTTCCTCAGAGTGCTACTCATGAGTGGGGCTACTTTATTCTGGATTTTGACAAGTATGATCCTGAGCATGAGAAACAAGTTTTTAAATCAATGATGTTTATAGATCTTGATGAAGTAAACGAAGAAGAGCTTGCTAAGAAGATAAAGCTTATGAAAAGAGTTATTGGAAGGGTTTTTCCAGACTTTGAAAAAGTTAAATACACTGAGCATATTCACTATAATGAGTCTGAGCTTATTAAAAACTTTAAAGATGATCTCTACCACCAAGATAATGAAGAGCAAGAGTATCTAAAGTTTGTTGGAATCGGGGCTCCATTAAAAGAAGATGATTCAGAAAAGTTTCAATACGAATCGAGAGCAATAATAAGCTACCACAACCTAGAGATCTAAAAACAAACAAAAAAGTACAAAATAAAAAGGCACTTCAAATGATCTGTACCCCATTAGTGGGACCTAAAATAAAAAAGCCTCATCTGTGATAAGATGAGGCTTCAATTTTTAGGAGTACAGATATGC